>CP065011.1:600000-900000 GCA_016699795.1 Candidatus Moraniibacteriota bacterium | reverse complement strand
GGATATTTTAACTGTGGGTGAAGATTTAACTCGTCCGGGAATCGTTCATAGACTCGACAAAGATACTTCAGGCATTCTTGTTATAACGAAAACGAATGATTCCTTCAAAAAATTCAAAAGCCTCTTTGCCTCAAGAAATATTCAGAAAGAATATCTTGCTCTTGTCTATGGCATTCCAAAAGAAACAAAAGGAATTATAGATCAATCTATCGCACGTTCTGCCAACTTTCGAAAACAAACTATACCAACTGGTCGTGCAAAGTGGAAAGGAACTCCTCGACAGGCGATCACAAAGTATCAAATCATCAAAAAATTTTCATCCTCTCTCAAAGCTACAAAATTCTTCTCTCTTCTTAAATTTTATCCAAAGACAGGAAGAATGCATCAGATACGTATTCATGCATCCTTTATTGGACATCCAGTAGTTGGTGATAAACTTTATAAACGAAAAGAATTTAAAAACGATCAAAGTGCACCACGACAACTTTTACACGCTTACAAAATATCGTTTATTTTCGAAAAAGAAAAATATTCTTTTACCACCCCTATCCCATCAGACTTCGAAACTTTTCTTCAAAATTTAAAAATATCTTCTTAAAAATATTTCCACAAAAAATATCTCCTTTTCTCTAAAAACATTTTATAGCGAAAGGATTGTTTTTCTTTTCCCCCCATAGGCCCATCTTCCCTATTCACTTTTAAAAAAACTTGACAAATTATTATTTTTAATGTATCTTATCTGGTTCAGTTTGAAAAAGATACTCTCTAAGAATCCATAATTTAAACACTATGCAGGAAATACTTCAACTCATTGATATGGCTTTAATCGCTATTACCTTTGGTTTTCTCTATTTGTTTTTAGCGCTTGTATTATTTGGGATCGCCAATAGTCGTTAAATAAAAAGGTTCTCCTCTTTTTTACTTTCATTTTTCACAAAAACCCCTCAAAATTTAAAGAGGGGTTTTTCTATCCAAGTATTTCTTTAAATTTAAATTTTCTAGAGACATTCTTCTCTAAAGATTTACCTTTCTCATAAAATCATTTTTTCTTTTCTACTCGCCACAACGACATAAAGGACTGGCACAACAAAGAGCGTTAGAAAAGAAGATACCGAAAGTCCAAAAATAACCGCCGATCCCAAAGCCATCCACGTTTCATTGGAAAGTGTAATAGGAAGGATTCCTGCGATAGTACAAAATGAAGTTATCATAATAGCTTCTAATCTCGACTTTCCCGCATCAACAATTGCTTCAGAAAAAGAAATTTTTGCATTTAAATTAAGATTAATTTTATCAATAAGAATAATGGCATTTTTTACCACGATACCAAAAAGCGCGAGGATTCCAATGAGTCCAGGAAAGCTCAGATTCACTCCAAGAAGTGCCATTCCAACGAAAACTCCGATAAGCGCCAAAGGTAAAGTTACCAAAACGATACATGCTTTTCTAAAGGAATTAAATTGAATTACTAAGGTTGAAACAATTAATATTCCTGCGATAGCCATTGCTTGAATAATAGAAAGTACCGATTCTGCATTTTGCTCATTTTCTCCACCATAAGAAATAGAATATCCATCAGGAAGTGTATATTCTTTAGCCATTTTCTCTTGAAAAACTTTTACGAGTTGTGTAGAGCTAATCATCGTTGTTACTCCCGAGGTAAGAAGAACCGTTCTTTTTTGATCAATACGAGAAATAGAATCCACCGAAGGAATAAGTTGTATAGTAGCTACATCTTTTAAAAATACTGGTTGTTTTTGTGTATTAAGAATTTGTAAATTCTGTATAGCATCTAATGTTGGTATCCTCGTTTCATCAAAACGTGCAACCACATCAATATCTTTATTTTCACGAATAACCGTAGTGACTTTTGTTCCAGAAATAGCTGTTCGAAGAGTACTTCCCACTAAGAGAGCATTCAAATTATATAGCTCCATTTTAGATGTATCTAAAGAAAAAGTATATTCCGCAGAAGAATCCCTCAGAGAAATATCGCTATTCACAACGCCAGGTATTTCTTTCAAAATTAACTTGAGATCATTAGCAATCTTATCTAATGTCTGTAAATCATCTCCTATAATTTCAGCCTGAAAAGCTGCTCCGGAAGGAGGTCCTCCTCTTGGTGCTTCTACTACGATAGTTGCGCCCTGAATATCTTTGATAGTATCACGGATACTCTGCGCAATTTGTTCCGATGTTTTTTCTCTCTCTTCGGGATTAACTAATTGAACAGAAATAGAAGCAACATTCGACGTATTCTGAGACACCCCACCACCACTAGAAGCTCCTGGATTTCCTACTAAAGTAGAGAAATTCTCTATTTCCTGAAAACCAAGAAGTCGTTCTTCAACTTTTTGAACCACCTTATCTGTCTGGTCGATAACAACTCCTGCTGGAGCTCGAAATGAAATAGAAAGAGTATTACCATTGGATTCTGGAAAGAATTCCGTTTTTACTACGCCAGTAACGGGTAATAACACAGAAAGAACAAATATTACAAAAACTCCTCCCAGAAAAAGCATCTGACGTTTTTTTGTCAAAAGCACTTTACGAAGATATTTCTCATACAAAGGAAGGATGTGATCGAATGAAATAATGCCATGAATAAGGCGATCTTTAAAAGAACTATGCGCTTCTCTATTTCCTTGATAGGCAAGTTTTTCTTTTATGAGGTCATCATCTATTGACTCTTTATCTACAAGATCTTGATTCATTTTAAGGATTCGAACTCCCTTGAAAAAATACCATCGGAGCATTCCCACGGAAAGAATGAAAGAAATAAGAGCGAGAGCATACCCCCAAAGAACATTTTGTGTCGCCCCAAACATACCCATTCCAAAAAGAATGAAAAAGAAAGAAAAAAAGACTCCTTTCGTTAAACGAACACGTTCCAACAATGCTGCCATTGGAGGATTGATCGCTATAGCTACTAAGAGAGAAGATGATAATGTTATAGATACTGTAATAGGAATTGATTTAATAAATGCCCCAATCATTCCACTGGCCATAAGTAATGGTAAGAAAGCCCATACTGTAGCGAGCGTTGTAGAAAGAAGAACTATTTTATAATCATTTAAAACTAAAAGAACAGCTTCCTCTGGTGTAAATTTTCCCGTACGCATATATTGTTTTATAGCTGAAACAACAACAATGGCATCATCTACCAAGAGACCAAGAGAAAGAAGGAGAGAAAAAAGAGAAAGAAAGTTAAGAGAAGTTCCCAAAGAAAGCATTATTCCAAAAGTAATGAAAAAAACTAATGGAATAGCAATGCCCGCCACAAGAGCTTCTTTAAGACCAACGAAAAGAAAAAGAATGAAAAAAACTAATCCCACTGTTAAGAAAAAATCGTGCGTTAACTGAGAAAAATCTTCATTAATTTGCTCAGACATATCCAATGTCGTCTCATAAGCAACACCCGAAGGAAAGGTTTTTATCATCGAGTCTATACGCTTTTTTGACTCACTCACTACATCAATAATATTCCCCCCTGTTCTTTTCACCACTTGAATAATAACAGCACTACTTGGTTCTTCTCCTCCTGCAGAAATTCGAGAGAGTATCGTTTTTTCAATAGCTTTTTCAGAAACAGTTGCTACATCTTTTACAAAAATAATAGCCCCGTCTTGCGTATGGGACAAAGGAATTTCTCCTATAGATTTCACATCAAAAAATCGCCCTTCCACACGAACAGGATAGTTAAATTCCTTTCCTTCAAAATTTCCAGCAGGAACAGCACGGTTTGTTCCACTTATTGTTTGATTTGCCTGATCCACGCTAATACCAAAAAATGCTAATTTTTGAGGATCATAAGCAACTTCAAATTCTGTTTGATCTCCCCCTGAAACAGTCACCTCTCGAACATCAGGAATTTTTTCCAATTCAGATTGAATTTTTTCTCCCCAAGTACGCAAAGAGAAATCATCGTATGGTCCAGTAAGAGCAAAAGTAACTACGGGAGTATTATCAAAAGAAATCTCCATAAGCTGGGGATCATTCGCTTCTTCAGGAATATCTGAACGAATAGTTGCAAGTTTATCTCGCAAGTTTCGAATAGAATCATCCACATCCTGATTTGCTTCAAATTCAACCGCTACAGAAGAAAAAGAGTTAGAAGAATTTGAAGTAACTCTATTTATACCACTTATACTTGAAATACTTGTTTCGATTTTTTTCGTCACCAATTCCTCCATATCTGTTGGAGAAACGCCTGGGTAGGTAACGGTAATAACCGCAACGGGAATTTTTACCTCCGGATTTGATTCTCGAGGCAAATTCAAAAAAGCATATATTCCCCAAAAAGAAATAAGAAGTACGAGAAGAGTAACAACGCGAAAGTTCTCTACAAAAAAATTAAGCCATGTTTTTCGTAATTCTGGACGAAACTCTAACTGTTTAAGATAAAGAGAGTCGGAAGAAAATTGTTGGGATTTTTTTTCCATATATATTATTTCGAGAGAGAGACATTATCTCCATCCCGTACTAATTTATTTCCAGAAACAATAACCTTTGCATCTCGAGGGAGATCTATTTTTATTTCAGCCATTTCTCCGACTACACGAGACACTTCCACAACAACGCGTCGAGCTCGTTCATTCTCTACGATAAAAATATTATTTTCATTTTGTCCAAATGTAATTGCAGAAATAGGAAGAAGGATATTTTCTTCCATTTGAGGCTTTTGTTCAAAAGAAAATTCTGCCGAAACAATAGTTCCCAATAATAACTCTTCTGTTTTTTCTTCAGGAGAAGCTTCTACGAGAAAACGTCGTGTTATAAGATCTGCTTGTGGTGAGATATTTTCCACACGTGCTTTATACACTTTTCTATTTCCATCCATAAAACTAAACACTGTACCTTTTTGAAAAAAAGTAAAATGATTTTGATCTACATAAAGTCGGAGCTTCGCACTCTTTGTTTTGCTTATCGTGGCCAATGTTTCTCCGGGAGTAACATAATCCCCAACAGAAACTAAAATATTCGTCACATAGCCTTCAAGGGGGCTTGTGACAAGGTGATTATCTAATAAACTCTGAAGAGCAATTTCGGCATTTTCTTTTTCAAGTTTTGTCATATCAATCTGAAGTTTTGCCGATCTTACTTGATCTTTTGTAACTGTTTTTAAAAGAGTGTCATCATCTTCTTGTTCTTCATAAATCTTTTTTAGACTTTGATAATTTCTTTCAGCAATATCAACAGATTTTTGAGCTTTTTCTTTATTGATATTAGCTTGCTGAAGTTCTTTACTCTGAAAATTTTCGACGTTAGAAGAACGAGAATTTCCTGTATCATCAATTTTTGTCAAAAAAGATCCTGGAAGAACATGGTCCCCTAACGAAATATTCAAAACGGAAATAGTTCCTGCTGATTTAGCAACAATATCGGATTCTTGGTTTCCAATGACAGTAGCAGGATACGTAACTAGCTGAGGAAATACACGACTTTCTTCTATTGACTGCGTAGTAACAACAATCGACTTCGTTGTTGTGTCTTGCTCTTGAGAAACTTCCTGTTTTGGAGAAAAATATATCGCAGAACCAAAAACTCCAATGAGAAGAAGAACACCCAAAATAAAACGAATAGATTTTTTCATATTTCTTATGTTCACTTATTTCTCAAATATTTTACTCAATGACTTTTCTTGTAAATCCAAAAAAGAATTTAATTTCTGAAAAAATTTTAATTCACTTTCTAATTCTTCTTTAGAAAAAAAACTTTCCAAACAAATACGGGCTTTCTCAAATCGAATTCTCACATCTTCAACTTTTTTCTTCCCTTTTGGCGTAATAAAAAGAATAATTTTTCTTCCATCTTCTTTTGAACGTTCTCGACGAAGAAATCCTCGTTTCTCTAACATCTGTACCCTTTGCGCAATATTAGATTTTTTCGATTTCAATAAATTTTGCAAATCACTCGCAATATAAATATCTTCTTTTGCAATAGCTTCTAATATTCGAAAGCTTATAAGAGACATTTTCATAGGAATAAAAACACATTTTTCAGCGAGCGTTTCTAGTCGATGAGCTGTCTGAATAAGCGTCTCCCCTGAAAACAAAAATTTTCTTGTCATAGAACATTTTCAAAAACTATTCAACCATTTAAATAGTTTACCAATAAACTATTTTTTGTCAAATAATTTTTAAAAAAAATACATACTTAAAGCCATCTTATAAACATTTTTCAAAAAATCTTTCTATACAAATATATGTATTTTTTTCAATTAAAAAAGCGATCTTATGTAAAATGATCGCTTTATAAAATATTATCGAGGATGGTACACGATAAACATCCATCCTGATAATTCATGAATTTCATGTTCAATGATTTCTCCTTGAACTGAAATTTTCATCTCTGGAGAAATTTCTTTCTCTCCACTTTCATCAAAGAACTTCACGGTGAGTGATGATCGGTACGCCCATCCTACTTTCTTCACTACACACGGAATCTTATCAAACATAACCATCATTACTCTTCTTGATCTTTTCATTGACAAATCTTCCCTTTTGGATTTCTTTGGTGGTACCACTTACACGCAAGTGACTCTTTCTCTATACCATATAAAAAATAAAAAAGTAAAGAAAAATACCAATGAAAAGAAAATTTTTCCATAAAAAAACTCACATTCATTCTGTTTTTACAGAAAAAAATGTGAGTTATTAGGAACACTTTCTCTTTATGGGGCTAATGCACGCCATCCATACGCAGTCGAATACAAGGCCGCTTTTCCATTTAGAGTGTCATTTCCAGGTGGTGCGACGATAGTTATTTGCCCGTTAACGCCAGGAAAAATTTCAAGACTTCCTGCCAAAGAAACTCCTCCGGCATTATTAACGGCGATCCTTACAGGACTTGCATTCTCAACTTTTCTCCAAAGTTCAGTCACAAGATTTCCTTCATCGGATTTATTTCGCTCTATCCGTCGCCAAGCCAAAGTTTTTTGGTCTGAAGATAGAGTCAAAAGATCTATCCACGCCTCTCTCGTACTCACAGGATTTGCATACTCTCTCACCTTTTGTACAGGTGTATATCCAGAACAAACTTCATCTTTACATCCAATTTTATATACTCCGTAGGTACATATCCAATGAGAAGTACATGCCCATCCTCCAAAAAAAACGACGCCCCCTTCGATCTTCTTTGTCCCCATAAAGATCGAACCTATAGCAGGACTTCCAAAGATTCCACCAAATCGTCCCCCTTCATAAATAGGAGTTCCTGTCGGTGGTCTCGTCTCATTATTTACTCCCTTTACCAAATCCATCGATTGGATAACAGCTCCATTCATATGAATTCTTCGAAGGTGAGAAACAGGGAAATTGGAAGTGATTGAAATAACTCCAAAAGACTCTGTTCCAGCCACACGAAATAGAGGTGCTGACGTAGAATGCCAATCGAAAGAATTAGCATTTGCTCCATTTACAGCAATACTGCAGATGAAAAGAAAAAGTGTACACAACAGTTTCATGATACTGATCTCCGAGGAAATTTTAGATTAGCCTTTTTTTCGGCCCCAAGACTCGCAGATTGGATTCGTGCAAGTCTATTTGACCGAAAAATTTTTCTTCTTAAAGAACTTTCGAACATATAATCTTTCAATGTTTTACCTTTTTTGTCAATATCAACAATGTTTATACCATCAAAGAATTATAACCGAATTTCCTTTGAAATAAATAGTTATACCTGTTTTTCTTTAGATATTTTATAAAAATTTGTATTAAAAACTCATTCTTCTTAACTTCATCCATCTATTGTTAAAAAGAAAAAAGACGGAATGTATAAAAACATTTACCGTCTTTTAGAATTCAATATCTTTTTCGCTTTTCATTAGTTTAGCACCTCACTTCAGAGTATACTGAGCAACGATTCCAGAGAATCTTCTTCTCATTTGAGAAGACAACCAACACTCATAGTGCTGGAAAAGACTATCTGGATTCTCATCAGAAAGTTTTGCTAACTCTCTGAGAGGTATGTGCGAGAGTGTAAAGAAGACTTGAAACTGAATAAAATGTGATTCAGTTATTCTTTCTCTCGCAAGTTCGTAAAGCCGATGGTGTGCTCGTTGAAAATGCTCAAGCCCACCATGATCAATCCATTGATCCACAAGGTCAAGAATTTCCGGTTCTTTCCCAAGTCGCTTCCATGCATATTCCCTATTCTCTTGACTCAAAATTCTCCAGTCTTGAGCAAGAAAAATAAGATATAGAAAGTGAACCTCAGGAATCCGCCAAAGACTCCTCATGTATTCATCAAACATCAAACGTTTCATCTGAAGTACTCCTAATTAAAAAGAACCTCTTACAAAGACTGTTTTACTCTCTTTTTGTCAAGTTGTAAAGGGTGAGTTATGCACCGTCCGAAAAAGAACGTTTTTTATTTAAAATAAAGCTTATTTTATGATTATAAAGAGAATTTTATTTTGACAGAGATATTAAAATATGGTACAATATGGGAGTTGAAAGTTCTTTAAACAAAACAAGGAGAGAGACTATGTCTATCCTTTTAAAGGTTCTTTCTGAGGGTCCAGGTACAAAAAATTTTGTTGTGTTTGGATTTTCACACTCATAGCACTCTTAGCGAGTGCTACCTACCTTATGTTAGGAGCGCACTACCTATGGTGGTAATCCCAAAAAAAATCGCTTATGCTGAAGATTTCTTCTCTAGGCGATTTTCTTTTTCTTCTCGTATTTTTAGCAATATTTGACAAGGAAAATAATGAGATTATACTAGAGATAGTTCTTTACGTTCATAAAATTATTTTCTAAGAAAATTCTCAATTTTCACATCCTCTCTCATCACCCAAACCCTTCGAGAATTCCCTCTCAAAAAATAATTTTATAAACACCCCACACACAACTATCTCAACGTAGATAGTTTTTTTATTAAGAAAAACTTTATTAAATATATTCTACAAAATCTTCTTGTTCGGATTGCTTTACAGCTTTTATATACGCACAATAATCGCAATTTCGAGAAGCCTTTGGCAACACGCCTCTCATAAGACAATCATGAGATTCTAAAAGAACATCTTCTATCCAAGAATCATTTCCCGTATAAGGAATAATTTTTATATCAAATTCTAATTTCCCATCAAATGCTTTTCTATCAGTTTTTCCATTACAATAGACGAAATAACCTGTGTTAGAAACTTCAAAACCATTCTTTCTCATAAGCCATTGGTATATTTCCATCTGTCTTTTATATCCAATTTGCCACTCAGCATTAATATTTACCTCACCCACTTTACTTGTTGCTTTATAATCTACAACAAAAATAACACCCGCATCGTCTATCCAAAGGTCGTCTACTGCTCCAGTAACTTTGAAATTCGTTTCTTCATGAAGAAATTGCACTCCTTTAAAATTCTCCCTCCATTCATCTATCTTTTCATGTGAAAAAGGGATGAGGTTTAATTCATAATTTTCAGCTAAAGGATGAATTGATTTTTTAACTCGATGTTCATCAAACTCTTTTTTAAGAAGATGGTCTACTGCAGAATTAAGCTGAAAGGGAAATCCTGGAGGTCTTCCCACTCCCAAACGTCTATCAAGATAAAAACATCGTTGACAATTCAAAAAAAGATCAATTTTCGACCGACTTATTTTAAAAGGTTTTTTCGATTCAGGATCAAAAAGATTTTTTACCCTTTTTGCTCTATAATATTTTGACATATTTCTTATATTTTTTAATAGTATTCTAAAACAGTATCATCCCAAAAAAAACCTTGCAATATACGTTCATTCCTTTATAGTAATCATTATGCTAAAAAAGCATATACAAGTTCCTTAAACAATAGCAGGGAGATACTCTCGTGAATAACCCTAAAATCATCGTTGATCTTGATCATTTTTACACCCAAACGCAAGCTTTAGCTTTTGCAATGTATATTGATCCCAATCAAATAGGTCTTCGTATAGGATTGAGTCTTTTTGTCCGAACAGGGCCTGATATAATAAAACACCTCACCAAAAGAGGGTTTCAAATATTTCTTGACCTCAAATTTAATGATATACCTGAGACCATGGTAAGAGCCATCCATTCTTTGTCTCATCTCGAAATTTGGATGCTAAGTGTAAGTGCTTTCAGTTCAACGAAAGGTCTTCATGCTATAAGAAATTATGTTAATACTATGAAGCATAGTATTAAGCCTCTTCTTATAGCCGAAACGGTTTTATCAAATTTAGATCCTCAAGATCTCAACGAAATTGGATTTCTTCCAAAAACCGAAATTCAAATTCAACGCCTTGCCAAAATTGCATTTCGATCACAATTTGAGGGTATTATCTGTCCTCCAAAAGAAATTCTTGGTATTCGAAAAATTCCAGGAATTGAAAAGGATTTTCTTCTTCTCGTCCCTTTTGAAAACTATTCGGATAAAAGAACTCATCAGAGTAATCGAATTCTTTCTCTTCGAAAAATATATCAAAATGGAGGAGAACATTGCATTTTAATGGTTGGACAAGAAATTATTCACTCGGTCGATCCTATGCAACATCTCGAGGATATCTCTAAAGATATTCCGAATTTCTCTTTTTCATAATAAAAACAAAAATCCTCTTTTTGTATAGTTCTTTTTTTAAAAGAAACGACATTATTTCGTTTCTTTTTTTATATTTCAAGAAAAACAAAAACAGAGATTTTCTCCCTGTTTTTCAAAAAAAGTTTATCACAACTTTGTGCGACCAGCCCCACGGGACTCTCTCGACCGTAGGTTGGTCTTACATACCCAATAAAGAATATGTAAGTGTTCACCATTATCTCCCTAGAAAGGAGGTGATCCATCCACAGCTTCCGCTACGGATGCCTTGTTACGACTTCACCCTTATCACCGACCCCACCGTAATCCCCGGTATAAAACGGGGCTTTCTGGTGTTGCCAGCTCTCTTGGTGTGACGGGCGGTGAGTACAAGATCCGAGAACGCATTCACCGGGACGTGGCTGATTCCCGATTACTAGTGATTCCAGCTTCATGGAGTCGAGTTGCAGACTCCAATCCGAACTGAGACCGATTTTTTGAGATTAGCTCCACCTCGCGGTTTGGCAACCCTCTGTATCGGCCATTGTAGCGCGTGTGTCGCCCAGGGCGTCAAAGGGCCATGCTGATTTGACGTCATCCCCTCCTTCCTCCCAGCCTACAAATCACGAAAACCATTACAAAAAATGTAAAGTTTCACGATTTCTAGGCTGGGCAGTCTTGTATGACATGTATAACATACAATAGGGGTTGCGCTCGTTACCCCACTTAAGGGAACACCTTACGGCACGAGCTGACGACAACCATGCAACACCTGCTGAACACCCTCGAAGGCATACCTGTTTCCAGATATTGCAGTTCAGTTTCAAGCCCTGGTGAGGTGCCTCGCTTACCATCGAATTAAACCACACGCTCCACCACTTGTGCGGATCCCCGTCTATTCCTTTGAGTTTTAAGCTTGCGCTCGTACTTCCCAGGCGGCATACTTAACGCGTTAGCTTCGACACTGAGGAGGTCGATTTCCCCAATGCCTAGTATGCATCGTTTACGGCACGGACTACTAGGGTATCTAATCCTATTCGCTCCCCGTGCTTTCGTGACTGAGCGTCAGAAATGTGCCAACCAAATGCCTTCGCCTTAGGTATTCCTCATGATATCAACGCATTTCACTACTACACCATGAGTTCTATTGGTCCCTCACACTCTCTAGATATGCCGTTTCGAACGCGAGTTTCGAGTTGAGCCCGAAAATTTAACGTCCGACTAACATATCCGCCTGCTCACTCTTTACGCCCAATAAATCCGGATAACGCTTGAGGTCTCTGTATTACCGCTACTGCTGGCACAGAGTTAGTAACCTCTTATTCCTGTGATACCGTCATCGAAATTCTTCTCACAGAAAAGCGGTTTACAATACGAATACCTTCATCCCGCACGCGGCGTCGCTCCATCAGACTTTCGTCCATTGTGGAATATTCTCGACTGCAGCCACCCGTAGGTGTTTGGCCAGTGTCTCAGTGCCAATGTTGGGGGTCACGCTCTCACGCCCCCTACCCGTCGTAGCCTTGGTAAGCCATTACCTTACCAACAAGCTGATAGGACGCGGGCCGCTCCCAAAGCGATAAATCTTTACTCCGTAGAGCATATCATGTATTATCTCGAATTTCTTCGAGTTATTCATGACTTTGGGGCACGTTCCCACGCGTTACTAACCCGTTTGCCGAGGGTCTAAACCCTCTCGACTTGCATGCCTTATCCACGCCGCCAGCGTTCATCCTGAGCCAGGATCAAACTCTCTATAAAAAAAGATTTTTGAGAAAAATCTTATGAAAAACAAAGTTTACGACGTCCAAGTAAAACTTAGACGAAGAGAACCTTCCCTTTACTTGACTAACTTCTCTGAAAAGACTCAAGTAAAGTTCTGGGACTAATCGCACAAAATTGTGATGATGATAAAAATTGTTAATGTTCTTGTGTCTAATTTCTTTCTTCAAAAAAGAAAGAAACGCCGTGAGGCGCTTCTCGTAAAAGAAGGACACATCACTTCGTTTATTTATTTTTAAAATAAAAATAAATAGATACGCAATTCATGTGTTCTCCTTTTCGATACTTACACCTCAAGTACCTTGTGTTGTAAATGGGTCCAGTCGGACCGCTACTTCAATGCTTTTCCCAGTATACAGACTCTCAAACACTTGTCAAGATCTTCTACAAATCTTTCAATAAAGCGTATTTTTTTCTCAAAAAAATACATATTTTGTTTCTTAATTAGAACTCTTTTATGCTTTATAATTTCTTATTCTCTTTTCAAAATACAACATAAAGAATAGAAAAAAAATATTTTTAATTTTCCTTAAATAAAAAGGAAAATTCTATACATTTATTCTAGTGCCTAAAGATCTGCCATAAAAAATTAATAGTTATGTTTTTTTTCATTTCATTTTTTCACTTCATTTTAAAAAGTAAAAATAAAAAATTAAAAAAATTCTTTTTATAATTAAGTAGTTTCTTTCTCTATAAATACCTCCAAAATTTTATTTGAAAGATACTCGTCGATAAACTCGTATATACTATAGTATAAGAAATACCGAAAAAATTTATCCTTCCTCGATTAGCATAATGAGGAACTGTAAAAAACTTGCCAAATTAAAAAAGCATGCTATACTCAAATGTAATCAATTTATAAAACAAAAAGTTCGGCGATGTTTTTTCGTCGCCTGATAATCAAAAAAGTATGACAAATACAAACGACACCACCCAATTAGATGAACAGCAACGATCTCAAAGAATAGATTCTCTTCGGGATATGATTACGAGCGCAGAAAAAACTATTCAAAGCGCTAAGGCAATGCTTTTACAATTAGAAGGAAAGAAAAAAGTTGGCCGACGTCATAAAATAGAAGGTTTTGATGATGGTACTACCATTGTTCAAGGAACTTTTGATGGTCAAATTATGTTTGGGACAGATGGAAAACAATATCCTGTTCCTGCAAACTATGCTTCTAAATCAAAACTTGTCGAAGGTGACTTCCTAAAACTTACTATAACAGGAGAAGGTTCTTTTATCTATAAACAAGTTGGTCCTGTAGAACGACGACATGCTTTAGGTATCGTTATGCAAGACGAGACAGGTAATTATTATGTAATTGCCAATGGAAGACCTTTTCGCGTTCTTCTTGCATCTGTTACTTATTTTCGGGCCGAACCAGGAGATGAGGCTGCTATAGTACTTCCTCGCGATATTGATTCTTCTTGGGGAGCTATTGAGAATATTGTAGCCAAAGCTAAGGAACGACCTATAGTTCTCGACAGAGATTCCCCTATTTTTCAACAAACTCAACAACCTCAGCCACAACCTGCCTATAAAACCTATCGAAAAGAACCAGAAGAAGATGTGTATGATGATGAAGAGGAAGAAATCTCCTCTGCTGAAGAAATTTCTTTTTCTTCAGATTCTCATACAAACACAACCGACGAAGAAGTCGCTGATACAACCTCCTCACTTGAACTCCTTGAGGAATGGAAAAAAGATATTGAAAAAATTGAAGAAGAATTAAGAAAAAATCCAGAAAATGATAGCGAACAAAAGTAATCCACCTTCTCTCAATTCTATTCTCCCGATACTATGCAAAAAAATACTTCTCCACTAAGTCTTAAAGACCTTATTTTTGGAGGTATCAATGGTGGTATATTCGGACTCATGGCCGTTTTCACCCTTAAAAACTTTAATTCCCCTCTTACAGAAAATCCTCTTCTTATTCTTATTGGATTTACCTTATTTTCAGTATTGGGAATTGCGATCGGATACCTTCTTTCTCGATATATTGCAAACTTTTTTTTTCAACTTGCTAAGTTTGGAGCTGTTGGAGCTGCTAATTTTTCTATAGACTTTGGAGTACTCAATCTTCTTATTCTTGTATCTCATATTTCAAATGGAATTGGGTTTACAGGATTTAAAGCTATTTCCTTCGTTGTAGCAGTAATCAATAGTTATTTTTGGAACAAATTTTGGTCTTTTGAAAGTAAAAATACGAAAAAAATGGAAAATGAATTTTCTCAATTCCTTATGGTAAGTTTTATTGGAGCGCTTCTCAATGTGGGTATTTCTCATTTAATGGTAAATGTTATTGGTAGTGGGACAATGAATTCAATAGTTTGGGCAAATATTTCAGCTGCGATAGCATCTATTGCTGTTATTTCTTGGAATTTCTTTGGGTATAAATTTTTTGTTTTCAAAAAATAACTTGGCATAAGATATTTTTATCTTTCCTTTTTAAATCTTTCCTCGTATACTAGAGAAAGATTTCTCCAAAAAAGCATTCCCTCTATGGCTAATATTTATCAAAAATACCGACCCTCTTCATTTTCCGAAGTAAAAGGACAAGTTCATATCGTTAAAGCTCTTTCTTTGGCTGTACAAAAAAATCGAATTGGGCATGCCTATCTTTTTACTGGACCAAGAGGAACAGGAAAAACTTCTCTTGCTCGAATTTTTGCAAAAATACTCAATTGTCATAATCCTAAAAATTTAGAGCCCTGCCAAGAATGTCCGAGTTGCAAAGAAATAAATTCAGGCATATCTCTCAATGTAGTCGAAATAGATGCCGCCTCATATACTGGAGTAGAAAACATTCGAGAACTTCGCAAAGAAATGACCATTCCTCCGAGTGGATCTCTTTATAGAATATATATTATTGATGAAGTTCATATGCTTTCCAAAGGAGCTTCGAACGCTCTTCTTAAAATATTAGAAGAACCTCCTAAGCATATTATTTTTATTCTTGCGACCACGGAACTTCACAAAGTTCTTCCTACGGTTCGTTCTCGTTGTCAAGAATTTGAATTTTCTCGAATTCTTACAGATATCATAGTTGAAAAACTTTCCTTTATTGCAAAAAAAGAAAATGTTTCTATTGAGGAAGAAGCTCTTCGTGTTATCGCCCTTCTTTCCGAAGGAGGTATGCGAAATGCTGAATCCCTCTTTTCTCAAATTATCCCATTAGGAAAAAAGAAATCTTTTACCAAAGAAGCTATTGAGGAAATATTTGGTATTAGCGATTTCCACATAATATCTGATTTTGCTTTCGCTCTTTTTTTCAAATCGAGTGCTGAAAATCTTTCTCTTATAGACCATCTCACAAAAAAAGGAAGGGACTATGAAGTTTTTTTAAAAAATCTTATTTATTTTTTTCGTCAAGCACTTCATATTAAACTTGGATCCCAATATATTGACCCAGAATATTCTCCGGGTACATCGTATCGTGAATGTATCGATACTATAATAAAAAAGACTGATATAGAAAGGCTTCTTGAGGTTATAGAAATTCTTTCCATTGCTCAGATAAAAACAAAGGATTCCTTCTTAACGCAATTACCACTCGAAATAGCCTCTGTAAAAATTTCTTCCTCCAACTTTTCAAAGGAAACTTTCGAAAAAGAAATCCCAAAAGAGAATACATCATTACCCCAACAAGAAAAAATTACCAAAAAAATAGAAGATGTAAAAGAAATTCCTAAAAAAGAAATTCCTTCAGAAATAAGTACTCCTTCTAAAAATATAATTACCCCTAAAGAAATTGAAAAGAGTAAGAAGGAAAAACATACAGATGATTCTCTTGAGATAAAAGAAGAATTACCCAAAAAATTAGTCTTTTCTTTGGAAAAAGCCCACTCTGTTTGGAGTGATTTTCTTTTGGAAACAAAGCAGCAAAATATTTCTTTCTCCCTTCTTTTCTCCAATACACTTCCCCTTCGGATGGAAGAAAAAACCCTTATACTCACAACACCATTCGCTCTTCATCGTGATAAAATCAATGATGCAAAGAATCGTTTGACAGCAGAGGCAATACTTACTAAACTTGCAAAATTACCCGCTATAATTCTCTGTCTCACCGATAAAGAATCTGGGTATGAAAGATTAAGTAAATCTGATTCTGAATACAAGAATACTTCCAAAGAAACACTTACAGACGCTCTTGAAATATTTGGGGGTTCTCTTGTAGAAACATCATAAATTTTGGGCCGTAGCCAAGCGGTAAGGCAACGGGTTTTGGTCCCGTCATGCGTAGGTTCGAATCCTACCGGCCCAGCATACGCAAATAAAAAGTCCCTTTAAGGGCTTTTTTGTTTGTGTTATGATGAAAAGGATCAAACAAGGAAAGACCCATCTGCCGGTAAAGTAGTAGTCTGGAAAAATAAACTCATAGATTTATGACTTCGTACAAACACACCCAAATTGGGTACCTAATGCTAGTTGTTACACTAGCCATACTAGTACTTTTTACATGGGCTCAAATTACGGCTAGAGCCGAGGCTCCTTCGGTCGACTCCGGAACAAATTTTGCCGTTTCTGCCATAATGGCATTGATTCTGTTTATTCTTGGATCATTTGCCACACTGAAAGTGTCAATCGATGAAAGCTATCTTCGGATCAGGTTTGGTTACGGAATTTTTGCCAAGAAATTTGCACTTGATCAGATAGATTCAACTCAAACAGTAAAGAATCACTGGTACTACGGATGGGGAATAAAAATCTGGTTCTGGCCATATATGTGGATTTACAGTGTTTCCGGTCTTTATGCGGTTGAGATAACTATGAAAAATGGGAAAGTCTATCGCATAGGAACGGATGTCCCCGAAGAGCTTAAAGCTGCAATTGAGCAATCTATAAATTCTTAATAAAATTCCAACTTTGTCCCAGAGCCTCAGCAAATTTTTAGTTCTCTTGTCGTTTGGGTAATACTCTTTTATTAAAGTCGAGTAAAGTCATTAGTTACATCAAATACACTTTTTTATAGGAACCTCCCTCCCTCCGTCACCGCAAGAATTATATCTTGATAATTTTAATGTAAGAGAAAACCAGTCACGATTGTTTTGACGATCTCTCTTTTTTTATGAGTTCAGAGAGTTTTCCCCTCCCCTCCTACCCTCCCGTCCAAGCAAAGATTTCTTTGAAGTTCTTTATGATGAGTTCTACAACAGATTCTTTTGTTTGTGGTGTAAGGGTGATGTAGTCTTTGGTTATGGTTTCATTCCCACTCAGATCTTTTACTATGACTTTGTAAGAGTAGAGAGTTCCTGGTTTCCAAGAGGTGAGTACAATGATGTGATTCTTTGTTGGGGAAGAACTTACATTCACTGTTTTTTCTTCTCCTGCTCTTCCTTCTTTGTAGATGAGGGAGGAAGAAGCATCTTCATCTGTTTGCCAGTTAATAATCATTTGTACTTTTCCGTTTTGTGAAAGAGCGGAGTCGGTAGAGACTCTTTCTACTGTAGGAGAAGTTTCATCTTTTTGCATAGTGAATTCTATCTCATCAGAGAGAGTTTCATTTCCCATATCATCTCTGACTCGTACAGTAAGAACGTAGTTTTCTCCAGGAGTGAGTTCTTTGAGGGTGAGGGAGTGAGTTTGGAGGAGGGAGGGATTTCCTTCACTCTTTTGATCTTCTTCTTTGTTTTTGTTTTTGTAGGTTACAAGAGAGTCGGTAAGAGTATCAGTAAGGAAGTTTACTTTTGCTTCTCTGTCTGAAAGAACTTCTATCTTGATTTCTTTGATTTGTGGTGGAGACTTTGGTTCAAAGGTAGAGTCGGAAGAAGAGAAGAGATTTTTTGATTCATCTTCTCCTTTTACTCGGAAGTGGTAGGTAGAGTTTTCTAAAAGATTGTTTATGATAATTTCATGATCTTTTTTGAGTTCTTCACTTTTTCTTGTTTGTCCATAGTTTTCTGTGTTTCCATATTCAACAATAGAGGTAGTGGGAGTGGAAGTTTTCCATGTGATAGTTGTTTCCCCTATTTGTTTGGAAGAAGCTTTAATGGAAGAGATGGAAGAAGGAGATTGCGTTTGGAAGGTTTGTTGGGAGGAGGTGCCTATGTTTCCGGCGGTGTCGTATGAGCTTGCACTGAAAAAATACTTTGTTGAAGGAATGAGTCCTCGCAAGGTTACAGAATGGGCTGTTGAGAATTTAGCGATGTCTGTATTTATCAAAGCATTTCCTCTTAATTCTTCCATCTCCTCCGTCGTCCCATACCTCACCTGTGAGTTTGAAACTTCATCCGTCTCCCAACTCACCACTGCACTCTCTCCTGTAATGTCTTTGACTTTGACTCCTGAGATAGAGGGAGGAGTAGATTCTGCTTGTTCACTTCCACTGTCTACTTGTTTGAGTTTTGTTGTGAAGCTTTTTTCTTCACTCTCTATGAGGGTTCCAAGATTATCTTCACAAAGAAGTTTGTAGAAGTAGGTTGTGTTAAAGATGAGTCCTCCAAGATGCAGGGAATGGAGTGTGTCATAGATTCCTGTCGCTTCTGTTTGAGGAACTTCTTGGTAGTTTCTTGATTGGGTTCCATATTCAAGGATGCAGTTTGCTGCTTGATCCGTCTGGAAGGTTATGACTGCTTTTTGATCAGTGAGTACTTTAGGAGGATCACTGATAGTATGAATCTTTGAAAGAGGTGCATGATTGTATTCTGGATCTAAGGTTGTTTTCATTGTTTGTATATCACTCTGTGATTCGTTTTGATTGATATCTTTAACACTCACTTGATATTCATACTCTGTATCAGGAGTAAGAGTATCGAGTACCCTGTAGTGAGATCTATCGTATGTTGTTCCTTGTTCTGTTTGTGTGAAGGTAAGGCTTCCTTTTTTTCTGTACTGAAGGAGGAAGGATGCTTCTTCATCTGTGTTTGCTGTAATAACTGCTTTGTCATTTGAGATAAGAGATGTTTGAAGATTCGTTATGGTAGGAGGTGTTTCGTCGAGTGTTGTAGAGAATTGAAAATAGTTTCCTCCATTATTGTCATTGGCAATGTTTCCTTGTGAGTCGGTGGAGGTAACGTAGAAATAGTAGGTGGTTCCTTGAGTAAGAGCATCTAAGGTTACTTGATGATTTTTTGTAAGAACACTTGATCCGGAGAGAGTGATAGGATCGATAAGAGATCCATTCTTGTTTTCACTGTAATGGAGTACAGAGTCTGCAGGGACATTCGTATTCCAGAATATGGTTGCTTGTGTGTTAGAAGCACTTGATACCGCTACACCACTGATAGAAGGTCCAGGATTCGTTGTGACTTCATATCCATTGCCATTATTGTCATTGACTCCGGTATTGCCTTGAGGATCAGTAGAGGCAACTCTAAAGAAGTAGGGAGTGTTTGGTGTGAGGTTGGTAAGAGTGACTCTATGAAGTCCTGATTGTGCTTGGGTGTCAGCATAGGTAGAGACTCCTGTTTGTTTGGTATAGGTGTTGGGAGTGGTTGCATATTCTACACGAGAGTCAGAGAGTTCATCTGTTTCCCATGTGATAGTTACGGTTGTGGTGTCTTTAGATTCTACGGTTACGTTGGCAATAGAAGGAGAACTATCATCAACTCCACCACCACCCTCTCCTGCATCTTGGATGCCATTTGCTTTGGCAGTTACTTCTTGAGAAAAGAAAGAAATATTTCCGAGTGTATCTTTGGTTCGTACTTTATACGTATAGAGAGTATTAGGATCAACACCTCCTCCTGAATCAGTAAGAAAGTTTTCTTGAGGAACTGTTCGTATATCATGAGGGTCAGTACCATAAGAACCCCCTTCTTCTTTTCTGAAGAGTTCATAACGAGAGAATTCTTGAGAAGAGATTTCTGATGGTTTGAAACTAAGAAAGACTCGATATTCAGGAGGAGTAAGATAAAGATTAGAAGTATCTTGTGTCATGATATGAGAAGGAGTCTCTATACTCTCAGTAGCAATGATTTGTGTTTCATTTCCGTATTGATCTTTGAATTGTGCGTAGACGGTATCAGGATCACTTTGGAGTTTGATAGTTTTGTTAAGAGTATGGGGTTCCCAATCAGTATCAGAGAGATCAGGAAAAAGAGAAACTTTCATGAATCGTTGAGAGTCTTCAGATACAGAAAGAGTAAGGAGTGATGTGGTGTTGGTATCAAGAAGATCTTGAGTGGATGCGTCTATAGAAAGAGAAGGGTTCTCTGGAATCTTTGTATCCAATGTAAAGGTATTGGATTCTGCATTTGCTGTATTATTTGCTCCTTCATTGTCCCCTATAGTGACACGAATCTTGGCTGATCCAGAAAGATAGAGATTTGAGTGAGAAAGTGAAGGAGTCCAGGTAGCTGTGTGTGTTGTGTACGAATCTTGATTCACTGCTTTGTTTTGTACATCTTCGGGAGCTAGAGTATTAGAAGCAATGCTTTCCCATGAATCTCCATCCCAATAGGAAAAGCTCGGAGTAATAAATCCTGGAGTATTGGTTCCTGTAGTTGTATCAGGATCTTTGACTTCGTAGGTGATATCTACTGTTTTATCTGTATTGGGAGTAGCAGTTACATTTTGAATCATAGGAGAAGCGTTTACCAGATAGGTAAGCGTTACTTGAGAAAGTGTTGGAGTGGCTCCGGTGTTTTCATTAGAAAGCCAGGTAGCATACTGTAACCATTGATCATTGTTTCCTTCTAGATGTATGGGATTGGTAGATTCTCCTTGTGGTGTTGTTTCGTAAAAACTCGAAGCAAAGTCATTGCTATTTGTTGTGAGGGCGCAATCTGTAGGTCCACACCATTTGGAACCATTGTTCCAATCAGGAGATCCTGTTAGATCTGGTGCGGTTCGGAGTTGGAAACGTATATTTGTTTGAGGAGGAATGGTTTCATTCCATTCTATTTTAGAGAGGAGGTTCGCAGTATCGGTGGAGTTGTAGGGGGAAGAGGTGAGAAGATAGGAGCCTACGGGGTATTGGGAGTAAGCAACTGTTACATCGGAAAGAATAACTGATGTATCTACATCATACGAAGAAAACGTTGCTTCATACTGAAGATAGCGATTGCCTGTAAATTGGGATATATCTCCCCCATTGGAAATGGGAATCCATGAAGACCATGTTCCGTCAGGTGTTGGAGTATTTCCTGATCGGACATTCATAGTGAGTGCTGCTTCAAGTCCCGGAGTTTCATTCCAAGAAAGCGTTTGGAAAAGAGAGGGGGAAAGAAAGTCTTTGACGGGGCTGGTAAAATGTGTTTGGTATATTTTTTTATCATACTCTATACGAACATCCCCTATGGAAGCCGTATTTTCAGTATTTCCTGTAAAAAAAAGTCTATATCGAATATAACGATACTGTGCATTATCCATCACAACCGTCGATTCATTCGTTCCAGAATCATTTTCAAACCACACCGAAGTATCACAATTTCCGCTTGGATTTTCCATTCCACTACACCATGAATTCCATGTTGTTTTGTCTCGAGAAACTTGTATCTGAAACGCCGTATTCCCCCAGCCAGATTCTAATGCATTCCAATGAAAAGAAAGGATTTGATTGAGAGAAGCTTTAGTATCATAAGACGAAGAAAAAAGCTCTCCAGAATACGTAGATAAAGTAATGTCGGAAATAACAGGAACAGCTAAGCCATTTCCAAAGAAATTAATTTTTTGTTGCACATATTTTTTGACCCCCAAGACAGCAAGATTCCCTCCATTGGAAATAGCCGTCCAATCCGTCCATGAACCATCAGGAATAGCTGTATTCCCTGCACGAATATACATCAAAGCACTTGCATCCACAGCAGGAGTTTCCGTCCAAGAAAGAGTGCCAAAACCAACCGCTGTTGGATACGATCTGATCGGCGATATCCAGTTAGTATCAAAAGTATATGCCTTCGCCTCTCCCACAGAAAAAACATTCACAAGCACCACAAAAAACATTCCTACAAAAAACTGTATTTTCCTTTTTTGTGCTGTTTGTTTGAGAAATTTCATACCCTCCAAGTATACCATAGTTTTTATTTTCAAAAAAATTTTCAAAAAATCTTCTTTATTTCCCTCTAATAAGAACCCAATGACTTGCATCAGTTACACTCTTATAGTATTCATTTCTATCAATTCCAATTCTTTCTTCTTCTTTTTATAAACACAAGTCCATCTTTCTCTTACTTTATAAGCATTACAATATTCAAATATACCTTCATACGATATCCAACAAGCATGAAATGAATGAATTTCACAAGTTCTATTATTTTGTCTTTCGTTTTGAAATTGTATTCATCTTCTTAATAAAATTTTTTTCATATTCTGTTTTGTTTTTCGTTTTATATATATTCTATAAGGAAGGATATATCTACCAACAAAAGAAAAACCGTTTTTATACGGTTGTGTGAAAATTTTTTTCGGATGTATATAAAGCCGTCTTTTTTTAAAAAGATGCTGTTCGAGTAATTGCACAACTGTCCGAATATTCTTATTCTTAGGTATAAAAATAAGAATATCATCTACATATCGCCCATAACATCCCCCAAGACGAGAAACTATAGATCGAACATAGTAATCAAAATCACTCAAATATACATTTGCAAAAAGTTGACTTGTTAAATTTCCGATAGGTAATCCGCAACCTTTTTCAGCCCAATAAAGACTTTTATTTCTCGGCAACCCAACCCAATCCTCTTTCTTTCCTTTCACTTTAGCAGAAAAAATTGGATTATTATCAATAATTTTTTGTCCTAACCAAAAAAGAAGATCAAAGTCATATAACATAGCGTTTCGATGACGTTCTAAAAGATCTACAAAGATAGAAAATAAAATATCCTTTCGAATAGACATAAAATACCCCGCTATATCTAGTCGTATTACCCAAGCATCCGAAGAATAATTTTTTGAAACAGAGCGAAGAAAATGTATTGCACGAGATACGGCATAGGAGGTTCCCTTTCCTTTTCGACAACTATACGTATCACGGATAAACATTGTTTCACACCAGGGATTTACAGCATTAAAAAGAAAATGATGAATAACCCTATCACGAAAAGCTCCGGCAAAAATTTCTCTTTTTACTGGTCTGTTCACAATAAAACAAGAACTGGGTGAAATTCTATACGTTCTATCCATAAGCTCTTCACACAATCGCATACATTCTTTTTCATAATTCATCTCAAAAAAAATTGCGTCGTGACTTTTTCTTTTATTCTTTCGAGCGTCATAGTAGGCAGAAAGAATTTTTTCAAAAAGTTCTTGTTTATTCATAGAAAAATATTGGGATTCAAAAAAACGCGAGACGAGGATGTAAATATAAATCTCCACATCCTCTTTTTTCATACATCATCGCGTATCAGTTCTTGAGACAACGGACACTAAACCCGTTAGCCTGGGAATTAGGATTGCGATTGACACCAGCAGACCCAGAATTCAAATTACGATTCCAAGCATTCGAGCCTGAAACTGACGAAGACCAAAGGTTCGTGTTCGTCCCTCGATTGTCAAACGTGCCGGAGGTATTACGGTTACCAGCGAGCGTTATGTCAAATAGCCACTATTACTCTTGAACAAATGCTACACGCTTTTGTCCAATGGAATACCTTATTCCTACTCCTCATTTTTATATTTCCCGAAAAACGAGAGGGCTATGGAACTGATTTTGGCGCACTCGCGAAAGCCTTGACTATTCGCGACTCTGGCCATTTTGTTGATAATTCTTCCATCCTGTAAGTTGTCTACTGGCTGTCTCTAGATCCAAAGATAATTGAGCAAAAGATTTTAAACTTATATTTTTAGTATCTTTTAAAAGCCTCATTAGAAGCCGTATTCGTTCTAAATGAAGGATTCCTTTTTGAATTTTTTCTTTTCTTCCTTCTCTGGATGCATTTGCTTCCACAATACAAAGAGTCATTTCAACGGCTTCATTTTTTATTTTCTCCCCAACGGTATATTTATACTCTTTTGGAATATGTTTGGAAAAAAGAAAAAAATCTCTAAGAAAATCATAGCTCGCTCGATATACTGGGAGATTATGATGCATTGCCATATTTTTTTTCGGAAAAAGAATAAAATAAAAAAAGAATAAAAGAAAATATATCAGTTCTTGAGACAACGGACACTAAACCCGTAAGCCTGGGAATAAGGACCGCGACCGACACCATCAGACCCAGAATTCAAATTACGATACCAAGCATCCGAGCCTGAAACTGACGAAGACCAAAGGTACGTGTACGCCCCTCGAACGACAAACGTGCCGGAGGTAAGACGGTTACCAGCGAGCGGTATATTCATATTTGATATTCCATTTACTTTGAGCTTGGTTCCTGCACTGATACAATCATACGCTCCTGAACGTGAAGCATTGCAGGTTGCAAGCGTGTCTTTGAGGTACTGATCAAGCGTGTTTTGTTCTGCATCCGTTGGTATGTGCCAACCTGTGGGGCAGATGCCTTGAGCTCCCTCTGTCGTTACCCAACTCATTGCTTCGCTCCAATGATACAAACCCCCTTCTGAAATACAGTTCGCACTATTATTATCATAGCACCATTTTTCTATCGTTCCATTATTGGTAGGAAGGGTACTTGCACTTGCAAGCATCGTTCCTACATTAAGATTTCTATTGAGCCAGCATTGTGTCCCCACCCAGATAGATCCATAACGATTGCCATCCGCATCCTGAGCCACGCCACAGCCATTATCCGATCCACAAAGATTCCCAGTACAAGAATAACTCGTACACTGCGTATAACTTGTACAACTTGCTCCAGGAGGGCGGAGAGAAGAAACAGCTCCTCCACTCACCACAATACCGTCATTCGTTCCCGCATTGAAATCCGCATCACTTGTTTGTATCCAGCTATTATTTACTCCCACAATTTTTACTTCTCCAGGAGTAGATGTTGTATCAATGTTTGTATCTTTCGAAGCAAACTCCGTCCAGTTTTCTTGATTATTGGTATGTGTAGCAGTATTTACTGTTACTCCTCCTATCCAACTACTTTGAATCCATCCATACGTTGCTCCTTTTATATTTTTTGAAAAGAAAAAAGAGACTCCTCCTAAGATAAGAATGGTTAAGAGGAAAGTAGAAGTGAGTTTTCTTTTTTTGGAGAGGAAAGAAAAAAAAGAAGAAAGAGAGATTTCTTTTTTTTCTTTTATAGAATAAGTATTGTTTTTTTCTTTTCGTATTCCATCAAGAGTTCTTTGTAGTTTGGGGGGAGTATTTTTTTTCGTAAACATCATACTATTTTATTGTATAATAAATGTTCTTTTTTTTGTTTGTGAAATAATCTTTTTTCTTTTTTTAGTATAGGATGTTTTGTGTTTTTTGTGAAATGCTGGATCTCCGATTCCGCGAGGAGTCCGCAACGTGGCGGTCCATCCGAATTTCTGGATTGCTTCGCTACGCTCGCAAAGACAGAAAAAACAAAACATCATCACTCGAAAGAACGGGGAAATCCTCTCTTATACACCCTCTTTGTCTTCATTTTCTCCCGCGATAAAGTCCCAATACTTTTCTCGAGTAATATTTTCAAAATGAGATTGCGTATATTCTTCTATAAATTCTTTTGGTGGTTGTTTTTTGTCCATACTCCATTTGAATTCGTAGGCAAAAAACTCACCTCCACGTTCTTCTACAAGATCAATTTCTTTTTGATTGTACGTTCTCCAAAAGTATCGATTGGCAAAAATTTTCTGATAGGAACATTTTTTCAATCGTTCAATAAAGAGAAAATTTTCCCAAAGAGCTCCTACATCATTTCGTAAAGCAATTTCATTAAATTGTGAAAGTAATGCATTACGAACACCAAGATCAAGAAAATAATATTTTCGCTTTCCCCTTACTTCATTTCGGAGGTTACGTTTTAAGGTCGAAAGTGAAGTAATAACAAAGCCCTTTTCTAGTATATCGAGGTATTTTTCGATAGTCCGCACATTAGCATTGAGTTGTTGTGCGAGTTCGTTAAGAGAAACTTCGCTCCCAATTTGAAGAGCAAGTAATGTAACAAGATCAACTAAGACTCGAGATTTTTTTACGCCATCTAAAGCAAGAATATCCTTTAATAAATAAGAATCTACAATATCATTGAGAAATATTATTTTTTCCTGTTTACTCGGAGCAAGAAAAACATCTGGATAGGAACCATAAATCAAGAATTCTTCAAGTCTTTCTTTAAGATCAAAAATATTGAATTCATTTTTAAGTTCAACTTGAGCGAATGGATAAAGAGTAAGAGTGTTTTTTCTCCCCACTAAAGGCTCTCCAATTTGATTAAACAATTCAAAACTCGAAGAACCTGTCACAATAATCTTTATCCTAGGAATCTGATCAACTATGATTTTTAATCCCATTCCGATAGAAGGTATTTGCTGAGCCTCATCAATAGCAATAAGCTCATTATCACCAACATATTCTTTCATTTTTTCAAAATCACCAGAAGCAAAAAGTTCTTGAACTCGTAAATTTTCACCACTATCAAAACGATACTTTAAAGAAGTTTTTTCAAGAAGTTCCTTGAGAAGTGTTGTTTTTCCAACTCTTCGTGGTCCATACAGTACCAATACTTTATTCGGACATAATAATGGCTCGAGAGGGCTAAAAAATCGCTTTATCATATATTTATGTATTTATAATACAAATTATTACATTAATTTATGTATTTACAATACACAAAATTAACAAAATAAGCAAATATCCTCTTTTTTTCTCTCTTTTTTCTGTTTGCAAGATCTTTCCCTCCGTCGTTTCGAGGCTCTGCGTGGCAATCCAGGATTATACGGTGAAGACTTTATTTTTTTGAAATATATACCCTCTATTTTTTTTCTCGAATATACTCTGAATTGCTTCGTCACTTCGCGGACTCCTCGCAAGGACTCTTTTTCCGTCTCCGCGAGATTTCCGCCAAAGGCGGACCAAGTCTCCACTCCTCGAAGATTCATCAGTCGAAAAGATGGAAAAGATTCTATTCTCTTAAAAAAAATTAATGAAGATCTCTTACCGCTTGACGAAATTTATTTCCCCTATCAAATTCATTCTCAAACATACCAAAACTCGCTGCTCCTGGAGATAACACTACGATATCCCCCGTCTCTGCTAGGCTCAAAGCTTGCGTTACTGCTTCTGTTATCGATTGTGTTTCTATAAACTTCTTTTCTCCTTCTTGCCTATTATCTTCGAGCGCCTTTATCATATCCTGTGTTGCCGTACCAGAGAGAAAAACAATTGCCTTTGCTTTATGAAGGAGCGCTTTTGCAAAACCTTCATAGTGAAGGCCTTTATTAGATCCCCCTGCTATAAGGATAACGGGTTGAGTAAAAGAATGAAGTGCAGATATAGTCGCTTCAGGTATAGTGGCTGTCGTATCATTATAAAATTTAACCCCTCTCATCTCTCTTACAAATTCAAGCCGATGAGGAACGCCTTCAAGTAAAGGTATATTTTTTCGAAGATCTTCCAAAGACATTCCATACGCTATACAAGCACCGACAGCTGCCATAACGTTAAGAACATTATGATTACCCCTCAAGGTAAGATCTCGACTCTCCACAATACGGTATGTTTTTTCACCATCTCCATATACCAGATAATCCCCTTCAATACTCACAAACTTTCCCTCTTCTGGTTGAGAAAATCCAAAATATATAATTTTTGATCGCGCTTCTTTAGAGAGTTCTCTTACAACATCATCATCATAATTAAGAAGAAGCCAATCATTTTCATTTTGATAACGAAAAATATTTTTTTTGTCTTCCAAATATTCTTCCATAGAAGAATAATAATTTAAATGATCAGGAAGAAAATTTTTAAACACCGCTATATGAGGACTCTTCTTGAATTTCACCTTGTTGAAAGCACTCAAACGCCAGCTTGAAAGTTCAAAAACACAAACAGAATATTTTTCAATTTCTCCTAAAACATCCAAAACGGGAACCTGCCCTATACCCACTTGAGCAACTTTTTCTCCTGCCAATTCAAGGAGCCTACTTGTAAGAAGAGATACTGTTGTTTTTCCTTTCGTTCCTGTAACACCAATAATAGGAGAAGAGCTATAATGAAAAAACAAACTCGAATCCATTTCTACGGGTATATTCTTTTCCAAAGCTAGACGAATATAGTTATTTTCCCAAGGAATAGCTGGGGATTTTATAATCAGATCAGCAAAAATAAAATCTTCTTCTCGGTGTCCTCCGAGTACATACTGAATATTTTTGTATTTTTTTAATTGCTCCAAAGACGGTGCGAGCTGTTCTTTTGTTTTTAGATCCGTAACTGTTATTTTAGCATTGGCCTCTGCAAAAAAACGAACGGTACTTACACCTCCTCCGTGAAGACCCAAACCATATACTGTTATTTTCTTTCCCGAGAATTGTTCTTTCCAAGACATACTCTGTATATTCTTTATTTCCGTTTAACAATCAATCCAGAATTTTTCGCAACACATTGGGAATCCCTCCATGCAAACTCTCCATTTACCACAACGTATTCAATCCCACTTGCATACTGATAAGGATTTTGTACGGTAGCTTCATCTCGTATTTTATCCGGATCAAATACAACAATGTCTGCATAGTTTCCTTCTTTTAAGACTCCCCTCTGAGAAATACCGAAACGTTTCGCTGGAAATCCCGTTATTTTATACAAAGCTTCTTCCAGAGAAAGGAGTTTTTTCTCTCGCACATAATGACCAAGGAACCTCGGGAATGCTCCAAAATTTCGAGGATGAATTTCTTCCCCAATAATTTTATGTTTCAAACTATATCCCGAACCATCAGAACAAATCATAGAAAGAGGATGTTTCATAGCCTTTTCCATATTTTCTTCACTAAGAACATTCATTCGTGCCAGCGCTCTTCCTTCACTTGCAAGAAGAATTTCAATAAAGGCCTCTTCTGACTCGATACCTCTAGATTTTGCAATTTCTGAAATGTTTTTCTTTGTAAGTGATTGATTGAGAAATGTTGCACTTAAAATATGCATTTTTTCAAATTCAAAAGAAGATTGTTTCATCTCAGAAACAATTTGTCTTTTTGTGGGGAAATCTCGCAATCTTTCAAGCATAGGCATTCTTCCCCCTTCACAAACCCAATCAGGGAGTAATGTATAGAGAACGGATCCAGAAAAATCATAAGGAAATACATCAAAACTCACATCAACACCTTCTTGAGATGCAGTATCTAAGAGAGAAAGCGCTCCATCAAAACTTTGCCAATTTCTTTTTCCCATCACTTTAAGATGAGAAATATGCAAACGGGATTGAGTGTTTTTTGCATATTCCAGCATCTCCCCCAAAGATTCCTGAATAAAAGGTCCTTCATTACGAAGATGAACTGTTATAATACCCTTCGCAGAAACTGCTTTCATAAGAGATTGTATCTCTCTTTCATCCGCAGCCTTTGCGTGTGTATACGCTAAACCAAAAGATAATCCAAGAGCACCCTCTTGAAGAGAAGTCTGAACTGCCCGCACTGCTTGAGCTAACTCTTCTTCTGTACAGGCTCGATTTTCATCTCCAACTAAAGCACGTCGAAGAGTGTTGTGTCCCACCAACGTAGCGAAATTGAGAGGAATGCCACGAAGAGCAAGGTAAGAGAAAAATTCACAAAGATGTCCCCAATTTGCATGAACAGATCGAACTTCAATCCATTTTCGTATAGAATCTATGGCCTTTTCATTGAGCAGTGGTGCAAGAGATGAACCACAAGAGCCTCCAATGATGGTTGTTATTCCTTGAGAAAGAAGGCTTTCTAATTTTGGATCAAAAAACATTCTCCAGTGTGTATCACTATGATTATTTACATCGATAAATCCTGGAGAAACAACCTTTCCTTCGACATCAATAGATTCTCTTGTTGCTTGATTTTTTGAAATTTCCCCCATTTCATGGATAAAACCATCTTTGATTGCCACGTCAGCACGAACGGGTTTTGCTCCAGTTCCATCGTATACCAAACCCCCGCGAAGAAGAATGTCGTACATATATTTAATTTTATTTTTTATAAAGATCTTACTGTCTCATCAATTTTTCATCCCATTACAAGAGAAGTTTGAAAATTGTGGGAAAAAACAGAAATTAACAATGGTCTCTCTTTAATTTAAGCACCTAGTCTTCTTTTTCGCCGTGAAAATTCTTCTATAGCTTCCGTAAACATTTCCGGCCCGAAATCTGGATAGCAGGTATCTGAGAAAAAAAGTTGAGCATTTGCTACTTCCCACATCATAAAACCAGCACTTAAATGAGGCTCTCCTCCCGTTCGAACAAGATAATCAACAGAAGGAATATCTTTTGTAAAAAGATATTTTTTTATAGTTTCAGGATGAATATCTCGTGCAGATATACCATCTTCTATCATTTTTTGTATAGCAAAAAGCATCTCTCTATCACCATTATAAGCCAAAAAAAAGTTAAGCATACGATCAGTATACTCTTTCGTTATATCTATACATTCCAAAAGAAGTGATTTGAGAGATTCTGGAAATTGTTTTTCCCATTCACCCAAGACACGAATCCTTACACCATTTTTATGAATTTCATCACTTCTTAACAATCGCTCGAAGTATACTTTATAGACATCAAGAAGCTCTTTCTTCTCTCGAATTGGTCGCTTTGTTAGATTATCTTGCGATGATCCCCAAAAAGAAAGACATTTTATTCCTAAATTATTTGCAGTTTTTATAAGCTTTTCTGTATTCTCAGCACCGAAACGATGACCCTCCCAAGGAAGAAGATCTCTGTTTTTTGCCCAACGACGATTGCCATCTGGAACGATAGCCACATGATTGGGAACGACAGATATAGGAAGAACGTGCTCCTTTTTTTCCATATATATTTATTGCCTATTCATTACTATGTTTTTCTTTCTGCAAGATAAGAAATTACTGAAAAAAGAAAATCTCGAGAATACGTATCCTGAGTTACCATTCTTTGCACTACTTGACGTGCTTTTTGTAATAATTCTTCTTGAAGATTGTTTGCATAGTCAAAGGAGCCTGTTTCTTTGAATAATTGCTGAATACGACAGAGCTTCTCTTGAGTAAGAGTTGTCCCCCAAAGGCTTTTCAATTCTTTTTTTTGATTTTTATTTCCTCGTTGATGAGCTCCCGCTACAAGAAGAGTCATTTTACCTTCTTCCAAATCAGATCCCATCACTTTTCCTACAGAAGTTTCTTCGCCATAAATACCGAGAATGTCATCTTGTATTTGATACGCTATACCCATAGGAATTGAATATTCTTTCATATCATCCAGAAGCTCTTGTGATCCTCCAGCCAAAGTGACACCCAAACAAAGAGGTCCTTCAAAAGTATATCTCGCTGTTTTAAGTTCATACATCAGAAGAATTTCTTCTTCAGTTGCAATTTTAGAAGAAAATCCCATTTTCACATCTTTAATTTGACCAATAACCGTTGAAAGAACAATAGACTGAAGTCGCTTGAGGGCTATTACGATATCATTAGGATCAAACGTAGAAGAAAAAATGCATTGACCTCCATAAGCCGTAAGAATATCCCCAATAGATATTGCCATAATATTACCAAAATGAGTCGTATCTTTTTCTGGAAAATATTTTATTCCGTATTCGCGAAAGTGAGCATGGATAGTTTTCTTCCCATGCCGAACATCATCACGATCCATAACATCATCATGAATAAGTAAAAAAGCATGGACAAGTTCAATACTCATCGAAGCTTTTATTATTTCCTCAGTATTTTTTCCTCCTGCAGCAAGATATCCAATATACATCATAGCAGCACGAATTCTCTTTCCGCCTGAAAGAAGAATTTCTCTCGCCTGTATTAATGCGAGAGAAACTAAATGGTCTTGTTTCTTTGCTAAAGCAATTTCCCGATCAAGAAACAGTTTCAATTCAATATCCAACCTCTTTTTAAAAAGAGCTAATTCTTCATGAATATTCATAAAAATTCGTTCGATTTTTCACTAAAATTGATCTTTTAGATTTTTTGTTTTCTCTAAAAAATTCCAAAATAATAACACTTTATTCTAAAAATACAACAATTTTATTGCCGCATTGTACCGCTAAGGGGATTCGAACCCCTGTTACCAGGATGAGAACCTGGCGTCCTGACCGGGCTAGACGATGGCGGCATTTTTCTCACTCAATACTTGCGAAAGTATAACATAAAAGAAAAAACTCGCAAGAGAAAAGTTCTAAAAAAGAATTTACAGAGCGTAAAACGAAAAAAATAAAGATTTTTCTTAAAAAATTTTTCGAAACTTTTAAAAATAAAAGGGTTTAAAAAAATCTCCGTATACCTTGTAACCTCTACGATAAGTCTCTTACGGTTTAATTTTAGGGAAAGTATTATTATACCTTCTTATTTTCCTTTATATAATCCTTTAATGCCTCTTCCCAATTTCGCATAGCCTCTATTTTTGTTGAAACGAGAACTGACCTTTCAGGACGAGTAGCATTCCTTTTAAATTCATTTGGGGATACCGCTGTAAGTTTTGTATGAATACCCATTTCGTCAAAAAGTTTTTTCGTAGCACTGTACCACGTTTCTTCTCCTTTATTCACAAGATGATATATTCCGAAAGCCAAACCTGAAGAAAGTATTTTTTCAGTTTGTAAAGCAAGGTCAGGAGCATAGGTAAAACAGCTTATTTCTCCATCAACAACTCGAACTTCATTTTGAGTTTTTGCCAATTTTTCGATACTTTCAAAAAAACATTGTTTTGAATAATTTCCAAAACCAGACTTTCCAAAAAGTTTAGAAAGTCGAAAAATATAATATTGATCCCCTACTTTCTCGATTTTTTGCTCTCCTTCATATTTTGTCATACCGTACCGAGAAAGCGGATTGGGTAAATCATTTTCTCTGTACCCATCAAATTTTCCACTCGGACTTTTGTAAGAACAACCAGAACAGCCACTTCCACAACATCCAGGGGCCCGACCTCCCAAACGATACTGAGGGCGATTTCCATCAAAAACATAATCAGTCGAATAATGTACAAAAATGGAACGAAGATCTTTAGCGATTTCTGCTAAGACACCAGGAACATGTGTATTAAGAATTTTGGCCTTTTCATATTCCTCATCATCAATTTCGCACACATCTACCGCATTATAAGCACAAGCATTAAGAATAATATCAGGCCAGAGATCTGAAACTTTTTCGCGAAGAATTTTTTCATCACTCACATCAAAATCATCTCTATCCCAAGCAATAACCTCGTAAGATTCTTTTTTAGAAAAAGATTTAACAAGTTCCTGTCCTAACATTCCTTTGGCACCAAGAATAAGTACTGATTGCATATTATTTTATTCTCTTATAGGACTATTGGCAATCTCCTTTCGTATATGAAATTTTCAAATTTTTTTGCGAAAATTGTAAAAATTTGTAAGGAATATCTGGATATTCTGTCAAATTTTTACCGAATTTGTAGTAAAAATTTGAAGATTGTAATAAAAAATGGAGATTGGCAATAGCTCCCTTATACTATTTTAGTGTAACAAACTCTCTTTAAAAATGACACCTTCTCAAAGAAACCGCAAATTGATATACTAGAGAAAGATTTATATTAACATCGTTTCCATGACAAAAAAAGCAAACGTTCTTCTCAAAAAAATTTTATTTTTTATTCTTGGTACACCCTCATTGATATTTCTTTTTATTTTTGGTTTTTTTTCTTATTCAGCAGCTCAAAACGTTATTGCTGAGTTTAAAGACATGCCTTCGTATCTAGGTCTTACCGAATCGATAACTATTCATTTTACAGAAGCAATAACGACAGAAAATTTTCGAGAATCTCTTCGCATTACACCCAAGACAAATGTTTTTGTTTCATGGGAAAAAAACAACACCCTCGTCATAAAACCAAAATCTATTTGGAAACCAGAAATGGACTACACCATAACCCTCCCCGAAGGAAAAACAAAATTCATGTCGACATTTCCAGGAAAGACACTTTCTTTTAAAACTATTCCTTATCCGAAAGTGGAAGAAGTTTGGCCTGAAAATAATGCGACAGATGTTGTTGTGGGAATTGAAGACCCTTTATCCGTTAAACTTGATCGCGGTGCTGGAGATTTTTGGATAGACTTTTCTCTCAATCCCAAGCGTCAGGTTATCTATCAAAGCAATGACAATCGATCAAGATTTGAAATACTACCAAAAGAAACATTCGAAAGTGGTGTGCCATATACTGTGGATGTTGTCGCTTATCCTATTGATTTCCCAAATGAAGAATATCAAAAAAAGATTACTACTTTTTCTTTTACCACACTCCCTCCTCGCCCCTCCACATGGTCTTTGAATCTCAATGATCGCCTCTCTGAAGTAAGAAAATATACCAATCCGAAAGTATTAGAAGGAAAATATATTGATATTAATATTAGCGCTCAAATAATGACACTTTTTGAAAATGGAAGTTTTGTTGACTCCTATCTTATCTCTTCTGGAAAAAGAGGTATGGATACGCCCAAAGGAACATTTGCTATTCACAATCAGTTCCCTAGACCCTGGTCAAAACAATATTCTCTTTTTATGCCTCATTGGATGGCGATAACTCCGGATGGAAAGTATGGCATTCATGAACTTCCAGAATGGCCAGGAGGTTATAAAGAAGGGGCGAATCATCTTGGAATACCCGTTTCTCATGGCTGTGTTCGTTTGGGAGTTGGCCCTGCTCAAAAGGTTTATGAATGGTCATATATTGGAATGCCCGTGATCATATACTAAAAACCCTTCTCTTTAAAGCGAGAATGGTTTCTTCTATCACTCAAAATTTCATAATTTCGGCTGTAAATTACCAAAATTATTTTAAAATATATCGACACCTCTTCGAAGATTTTTAAAATTTTTACTCGAAGTTAAAGAAATCTAATTCCCTACAACGTTTCTCTTTTTCTTTAATCGATCAATTTCAGTTTGAAAGTAAAATTCTTCTTTCAAACTATTTTTAAGCTCTTTTGAAAGATCTTCTAAACGAGCTTGAAGTACCAAAATCTGATCATTTAAACGCCTTTTTTCCAAAAGAAGATCCTCTTTTTTTCTCGCATTTCGTTTCAAATCAGATTCTATTATAACTAATTCATTTTCAATTTCAGCCATTAATTTTCTTCGCTCGTTTTGCTCTAAATTCTCATAACTTCTTAGATACATACATCAATTTCTATCATCAAATAAAATAAGCTAAAAAAACAAAATAGTTTTTTCAAAATTTCTTCTACAAGTACTATTCAGAATTTTTCTTTTGAGAAAAATCTGTATCTTCATTTTCTTGGGGTCCATTTCGCTTAAGGCTCTCAAGCAATGTTCGAATATCATTAGAATTTGGTTTCTGTAATGATCGAAACTTCTTTGGTGCTACATATTGCATTTGAGAAAGAGACATTGCCGGTTCACTTGAAGTATACACCTTGGAAGAAGTGTTCTTGTTTTCTAAAGTAATTTCTTCTTCTTTTCTTGGAGGCTCAGATTGCTGAACAATGCGGGGTCTACTGTGAGACTTTGTCGCTCCTCGAGCAAGTGCTGTTTGTCTCTGGTGTTCTTTCAAATGTTCTCTACAAAAAGTAGGTCTTGTTACATCTGGTTTGAAAGGAACTTGAATAGGAACACCACAAGATTCACAAACAGAATCATAAAGAATTCTTACTGTTTTTTCTTCTTGAAGAGGATGTGTTTTATGTTCTTCGGACAAAATATTTTTTGGGCTAACTTCTTTAGAAACTTGCTCCCTCTCCACTTGTTTTTCAAAATTTTGCTCATTTGGCTGTGCTTCTCTTTGAGGAAGAGTTATCTCTTCATGCAAAAGCTCTTTTTGTACGACAATAGGTGGTGTAACGAGAGGATGAGTAGGTACTTCATTTTCCTCAACAGATGCTTTTGCAAAATGAGGGGGATTACTTTTCATTTCAAATTTTCTCTCTTTTGGTTCTTCTCTTTTTGAGGGGAAAAGCAATTCGTCCATACCACTTCGTTTTCGAATATCTGCTTCCACCTGCTCACGAGAAGATGTGTATCGTTTTCGAGTTTCAAAAATAACTTGCTCCGAAACATCTTCTACTTCTTGTCCTTCCACAGGAGGAAGTGTTGTTGCGCTAAAAGCATCTCCAGCCACGCCATCTATCATAAGCTTTAAATAAATATGATATTTAGGAAGATTCACAAGATCATTCTGCAAAAAAACAGGCTCGAATTCCTTCTCTAAAAATTCAGCATCTGCTGCTCCCACACGAAACGATACCAATGTTCCCGCATTTCCAAAGATAGAATCACGAACCTTTTCTTCAATCTGTGTTATGTACTGATTAGCAAGGATAAGATTTAATCGATATTTTCTCGCTTCTGAAAGAATATTAGCAAAAGATTCTGTAGCGAAATTCTGAAACTCATCTACATACAAATAAAAGTCATTTCGACTTTCTTCTGCAATATCTACACGACCCATGGCCGCAAGCTGAATTTTCGTAATCATCATAGCACCCAAAAGTGCGCTATTATCTTCTCCTATTCTTCCTTTCGACAAATTGAAAATGAGGATTTTCTTCTCATCCATCGCTTGTCGGATATTAAAAGAGGATTCCGTTTGACCAACGATATTTCGAATTAATGAACTCGAAAGAAATTGGCCTACTTTATTTTGAATCGGAGCGATTACTTCTTGCAAAACTCTATCATTCCACTTTGTAAATTCATCTACCCAAAAACTTCGCACTACAGGATCAGTAATATAAGAAGCAACTTCTTTCTGATATTTCTTGTCAACCAAAATACGCATCACACCCAAAAGAGTACTTTCTGGGTATTCCAAAAGAGCAAGAAGAGCATTTCTCAGAATATATTCCAATCTTGGTCCCCATGAATCTGCCCATAGTTTTTTAAAAACACCCACCAAACCTGATGCAACAAGATGTCGGTACGCTGGATCCACTCTTTCCATCACATTGAAGGCTATAGGGAAATCTTGATCAGCAGGATTAAAATAGATAACATCTTTAATTCTTTCGGGTGGAATAAGGTGTGTAAGTTTTTCTGAAGTATCTCCATGGGGATCCACATAAGCTACGCCATGTCCATTTTTAATATCTTGACTTACAAGATGTTCCAAGAGATTCGTTTTTCCCATTCCAGTCTTTCCAATGATATACATATGCCGACGTCTATCATCGGTCTTTATTCCAAACACTACCTCCCTATTACGGAAATTAGTTTTGGCAAATTTTGTTATTTCATTTAGATTTGTCATAGGAAAAAGTATACCACAAAATAAGGAAATTAGAAAGGAAGATTTATTGGAGCGCTTCCTCTTTTAGCACTTACACGTCGAAAGAAAGGTGAAATGACAGCCATATCAGGAAGATGAAAAACAGTAGCAAGTTCTTCTGTACTAAAAATAAATCTCTTTCCCGAAGGATCTCTATCACGATATCGATTGAATATTTTTCTCTGTCGATAATTCAATCTCGAAGTTTTCATAATATAATTTGCGTATGTTTTGGAGGCATCCTCTGGACGAAGCCCGTTATAGTTCATATCTGAAAACTGTTTAATTCCTCCCATCAAACCAGAAACGAACGTTGCTTTATCAAAACCTATTTTCTTTCCCACATAAACCATTCTCATTTTTACCTGGAAAACATTCTTTCCAACATTTCCTTCCAAAGCCTCAAGAATACGTTTTTCCATAGGAGTTAATCGATCCTCCAAAGGTTGAGCATCTTTTTTTTCTTCACTTGTTGAAAATTGTGGCGGACTAAAAATACCCGATACAATCGCTTTAATCACATCAAAAAAATCTTTTATGAATTTATCCCAAAATCCAGGTTTTTTAGTTACTCGTCCAGCTCGTTCTTGCACATATTGACGACCCTCCTTTGACCAACCTTCTGAAACTGGGGTGATAATATACTGAAGCCATAAATGTTGCTCAGGGGTAAGTTGTCCCATTATTTCAATAAGACCTGCAAGAGGGTCTATCATCTTTCCAGTAACATCTTCTTCAAAATGTCTATACGTTTTAATTGGCATCGGATCAGGCTCAGTAAGCTCAAAATCAGAGCCCCAGATATCCCATTCATCATTAGGAATTACAGGGGGAACTTCGTGTATATAATCCTCCACCTCAAGAATTTCTACTTCAGGATATTGTGCATAGAGATGAGCCTCTACAAGATGTTGAAATTGTTTAGGTGTTCGAATATAAAAGTGAACCCCCTTTCCCCCACTTCCCACAAACTCCAAAGAAAAAGAATCTACAAAGAAACCATCCAGATACTGTTCAAAAACATTTGGTGTTTTATAAGCACCGGCCATTCCAGAGTACAAAGCCTCCATTGGCTGAGGACTTTTTTCGATATTTTGAGGAGGCGTGATTTCAAGAAGAATAAAACTCATCTTTCCAGCATATCTATCATTCACATAATCCATCCAAAGAAGCATGAAGAGATAATAAAAAGCAAACGGCAAAACAAAAACCCAGATTACAGAGATAACATCAAAAAATTCCCCGAGTTGGAAAAAAAATCCAGAAGATATAATTGCTGTAAGATTCATCGGTTTAATGTTTGTATATTATTTTTTATTATCTTCGTATTTACGAAAGAAATCAAGAAAAGTTTTTCCATTCAGAAAGACCGTAAATTCCCCTTCCACACAACACAAACAAAGAGCTCTTTATAAGTTCATTATGAACTGTTTGAGAATTAACTTTTCTCGAAGAAAGTCCAAGCTCGTGAATTTTCTGAGATATTTGCGTAAAATGCATCGGTTTTCCATGAAAACGAAGTGCTAAATATGCGCGTTGACCCGCACTTTTCGGTCGTATTTCTCCCCATTTCAGCATACCCCATTCTCCAAGAGGATTTTTATCAATAGTTGCACTAGAAATCAAGAAAGATTCTAAATGAAGAATATCAGCCTGCTCATCGGAACGTTCGCAAAGAATTTTATGAAGGAATTCTAAAGAGCTTGGTTTTTTAATATCTTGTAAGAACGATTCAACATCCTCAATAACTTTCTGAAATCTTTTATGATCAAAACCTATCATAGAAACAGCATGAGTGACATAGCGATTGGGAGAAAGTACTACAAATTTATCAGAAAGATCGAGAATAAAATCAAGCGCACCATCATCTCCTGGAACTTTTATATCAAGATTATGCAAAAGACCTTTTTTGGAAAGGATCCCTCCACGCTCAGAAAGAGTAGTACTCACAGTCTCTATAGCGCTATCAAGACTCTTCATGCCCCTATCTCTCGAAACTTTCATTGCATATTGAATAATCTGACGTACACGTTCTCGGGTTACTCCGTACTCACAACCAATAGCTTCAAGTGTTTTCCCTTTTTTTAATTTTCCACTCAAATTATATCGATCTGAAAGAACGCTTTGTGTTCTTTCAGGAAAATCTCGTAATATTTCTCTCACACCAAAAAGAAATTGGCTCTCCGAAGACTTTTTGTGAAAAGATGATAATGATGATTTCATTGTTTTACAGGTCTTTAATCAGTTTCATACGTATAGAAACAAAATAAAATATAATTGAAGTATTGTCAAGGAGTAAAAATTTTTTCCTCCCTTGAAGAAAAAGAAAAAAGCCTTCATTGAAGGCGTAAAGAGTTTCATTTCAAATGAAATCATTTAATTTTTTATCCTCACCATACATGATGGTCAGAAATTTTCTCACCATTTCTTCGTTTAAGCTCGACGAGTACTCAGATGAGGAAGGTTCAAGAATTATTCTTATTTTTTTTTCTTGAATCGAAGATCTCACTTCTTCTTCTTGAGCAAATTCCAAAAAAGACAAGGTTGCCATAACTAATTTCCTCCTCTTTTAAAATATTTTCATCTCCTTTATCCCACAAAAAATCAAACTTGTCCACAAATGTTACATTACAGCGTCAAATTTACATTTACAAAGTTTCGAAATCTTTATAGATGAGAACTTTTGTTTCCTATATTCAAACACTCGACGTCTCTTTTTTAATAATACGGAAGTTTATTTAACTTATATTGTTGCGTAACATTAAGTGGTTCAGTTGCAATAAATCTAAATTTTAAAATTCTATCCTCGAATATTCTATAAAAGTGTTCAACTTTTTCATTTGTATCTGTTATCGTCACTATTATAAAAACAATTAGTTCTAAAGAAAAATCCTTCCCAGTTGGAAAGACTCGTACTTACACTTTCAAAAAAATATGTTTCAAAATAATTTATTTATTAATAATATTGTATTCTTCCTTAACTTTAGATTAAAAGAATAATTTACTACAAATAGAACAGTAAGAAATAAACTCATTAGTGTTAAATGTACATCAAAAAATACATTTACAATCCCGTTTTTTCTTTATTTATTTTATGCTCCTCAAAATTTTTTGCGAAATACGTATCTCCTGTTTCAGGATCGTTTAAGAAAAATAAATATTCCGATTTTTCTGGAAAAAATGCCGCCTCAAGAGAATTTAGGGATGGATTAGATACTGGTCCGGGTGGTAAGCCATCATGAGTATAGGTATTATAAGGAGAATCCACTGTTAAATCCTCTGCCGTATATTGAACTTTTCTTTCTCCCAAAGCATAAGCGACCGTAGCACAACTCTGAAGTCGCATATTGGAAGTTAATCGTTTTTGAAAAATACCACTCACAATTTTTCTATCTCTATCTACACGAACTTCTCCTTCCAAAATACTTGCAAGAATAACCTTTTCATAAAAAGCATTTTGATCAAATATTCCGTCTGAATAAAAAGCATCTTTATGAACACGAAAAACTTTTTTCTCAAATGTCTCTAAAAGCATTTCTATAATATCCTGCGCCCTGTCATCAGAAGCAAAAATATAAGTATCTGGAAAAAGAAAGCCTTCGAGAGATCTTCCTTGTGGCAAGGAGGAAAGGAAAAGAAATTTTTCAAGTATTTCTTGCGAAGGGTTTTGGGTAAGTTTGAAGAATTCTTCTCCTCGAAAACCTTTTGCGGTCAATCTATCTGCCATCTGACGAGATGTCCAACCTTCAGGAAAAGTTATTTGATTTTGAACATCTTTTTTTCTTCCTAATTTTTCATCTGTCAAAATATAGGCGATGTCCATACTAGAAAGGCCTGGTTTAATTGAAAATTCTCCCGCAAAAAATTTACCTCTCAGATCATCACTCCATGTTCCTATAATAAAAGCCCATTCGGAGCTTATTAATCGTTGTTTCTTTAACTCACGCGCAATATCAAGAACATTTGATCCTTCTTGAATAGTGATAAGGAGAGGTTCAGATCCTTGATAAGCAATATCTTTTTTATATAAATGAAATATGCTCAGATATACAAAAAAACAAAGCGTAAATAGAAGAAAAATAATTATTTTTACTATTTTCATATTTTTATTCTCTATCACCTTCCTTCATCGGATAAAAAAGAAAATCCCGCATAGGATTCTTTCTTAATATTTCCATCTTTATCCTTAGAAATACGCCAAATTCCATTATATAAAGGCATGACTATAACACCATTACATTGAAGCTGTTCAAGAAAAACATCAGGGATATGATCGAAACTAATATTGACCATTATTCTATCATAAGGAGCTTCTTTGGGATATCCCTTTTGAATATCGCATTGTTGTATTTCCACTTGTTTTCTCGTTATGAACTGGTATTTATCAACATTTTCGCGAGCAAGTTCTACTAAACCTGAAGATTCTTCAATACCAATAATTTTTCCTTCTTTTCCTACTATGTAAGCAAGAATTGAAGTTATCCACCCAGAAGCACTGGCAATTTCAAGAACTTTTTGTCCCTGTCCCACATCAAGGAGTTCAATCATAGTGGCAGCTACTTGTGGCTGAATCATAGTTCTTCCAAAGCCAGCGGGAAGAGAAATTTCTGCATCTGAAAATTGAGAAAACTCATCAGAAAGAAATTCAACTCGTTGAATTTCTGAGAAAGCATCTACTACTCTATCAGTCAAAAGATATCCTTTAAGAATAAGATTGTTTACCAATTGACTCATAAAAAACAAATAAGAAAATTTATTCTCCCATTATTTGAACAACAATATCTCGCTTTCTGGATCCATCAAATTCTACAGCGAATATACTTTGCCATCGTCCCAAAGATACCACTCCTCTTTCTATTGGAATTGTTTCACTATTCCCAACAAGAAGATCTTTGCAGTGAGAATGACCATTACTTCGTCCATCACTCTTTATTTTTTTCTTTAATTCAAAGAGATCATGATTATATCTATTATCTACAGGAGAAAGTCGGTACATCATAGACATAAAATCCTGAAGAAGAAGTGGTTCATTGTGATTAATACACACACCCATCGTAGTATGAGAAGAAAAAACAAGAACTATTCCTTCACGAACACCACTTTTTTCAATGATATTTTGAACTTGTTCTGTAATGTCAATAAAATCTATTTGTGATTTCGTTTCAAACTTTATTGTTTGTGTTTCTATTTTCATTTTTTCTTTTTCTTAATACGCTGAAATTACTTTGAAAAAGACTGGAGAGATTCTTTAAGAAAATCAAGAGATTGTACCCCTGTCATTTCTTTTACGATCTGACCATCTTTGAAAATTTTAAGAGTAGGAATGGACATAATTCCATATTGACTTGCCTTTTCAGGATTTTCATCTACGTTCAATTTTCCTATTTTTGCTTTTCCTTCCATTTCTTTAGCAAGGTCTTCGATTACTGGACTCATCATTTGACAAGGTCCGCACCATGGAGCCCAAAAATCGACTAAAACGGGAACATTACTTTTAAGAACTTCTTCATCAAAATTACCATCCGTAAATACTACTTCCATATATACAATGATTTTTTCTTTCCTTCATTTTTATTAAAAAGAAAATTATAATCCTTATTAATTATTTAGTAAATAAATTTTACCATATATTTTTTTGACAATCAATACATTACGCAGGTAACGACAAGTCTCCCCAAAACACATTCCTTCAAAAAAGACTCCTCCCTCAGGAAGAGTCTTCTGTTTTTTATGATTTCATTTTTTAATAAAAAATCTCAATGTAGTTTTTCTATAGGAAAAATTTCTCCTCAAGATCAAATCATGAGTGAAAAGAAAATATTTAATGCCCATGACATAAGACCATTTATTAAACCTCCAAAGAAAATCATAATAAAAAGAAGAATAAAAAAGCCATATTGTTCTAGAAAAATTTTTGTTTTTATATCAAGAGGAAAAAGAGCATAAAGAATTTTAGAACCATCTAACGGAGGAATAGGAATAAGGTTAAAAAAAGCTAAAATAACATTCCAAAAAACTACATAGACAAGAAGAATAAATGCGATGGATTCAAATGAACCCGAAAGCATTTGTGTTATTTTTTCCCAATCATTAAGATTATAAATCATTTCTTTTTTTGTAACAGAAGAAAGATTTATTAAATAAGAAAGAATCACTGCGACAATTGCCAATAAAAGATTCGTAGCAGGTCCAGAAAGAGCCACAAGAAGCTCTCCTTTTTTTCTATCTCGAAGATTATTAGGATTGTAAGGAACTGGTTTTGCCCAACCAAATGCCATTTTTCCACCCGAAACAAGAAGGAGCATTATAGGAACAAGAATTGAACCAATGGGATCTATGTGACTTTTTGGATTTAAACTTAATCTTCCTGCATATTTAGCAGTAACATCTCCTAACCACAAAGCAACCCATCCATGAGAAATCTCATGAAGGATAATACTATAAATAAGAATAAGAACATAGAAACCAATAAGGATTAATTCATTGCTCATAGACTATGGAAAAAAATAATAAGTTATAATAATAAAAAATACTTTATTTAAGACAAAAAATGAGTCTTAAATATTACTTCAAAAAGTATTCTTTTATTCATAATTCTTTCAAAAAACACAACATAAATTTTCAAATTTTCACAGTATTTTCTATATTTTCTCAAATATAGAAAGGATCTTCTATTTTATTCATCTTACCTTCGAGAATAAAGACTTGCGTTTTAACAATCCCTATGTTATAACTCTATACGATGTTTTCGTATAAATCAATGGAAAGAATGAATATGAGTCAAAAAAAATGCCAAATGTGTGACAAAACGGCAAGAACAGGAAATAAGAGAAGTCACTCAAACATTGCCACAAGACGACGATTCGGTGCTAATATTCAAACGAAAAAAATCGAAGGAAAAACTATTCGATTATGTACGAGTTGTATTCGAACACTTGCCAAACAAGAAACTAAATAGTTTCCTCGTTTTTAGTTTTTAAAAAACATCCTTTTATAAAAGGATGTTTTTTAATATTTCTACTATTTTTCTAAGTATTAAACATCAAGATTTTTTACACGTTTAGCATGGGTTTGTATAAAACTCTTTCTTGGAGCAACTTCCTTTCCCATAAGAATTTCAAATACTCTATCAGCTTCTTGTGCATCTTGAATAGTTACTCGGTACATCATTCTTGTATCCGGATTCATAGTGGTTTGCCACAGAAGTTCCGGGTTCATTTCTCCCAAACCTTTATATCTCTGGATATTTACCCCTCCAACACTCTCTTGATTTTCATTGGAAGCTTCTGCTTGAGAATCCTCTTCGTTCAAAAGACTTTCTTTGATACCAAATTTTTTAAGTGCTTCTATTTTTTCTTCTTCTGTATACACAAATTTTATCGTCCTTCCTTTTTGAAGCCTATACAATGGCGGTTGAGCGATATAAACAAACCCTTGTTGAATAAGTTCTTCAAAATACCTATAAAAAAACGTCAATAGTAGAGTTCTAATATGAGCACCGTCCACATCAGCATCCGCCATGATGATTATTTTATGATATCGTAATCTACTCACATCAAAAGTGTCTCCTATACCTGTTCCGAGAGCAATAATAATAGGTTTGAGGGTATCAGACTTAACTATTTTATCTAATGTCGTTTTCTCAACATTTACTAATTTTCCTCGAAGTGGAAGTATAGCCTGATATCGTCTATTTCTCCCCTGTTTGGCACTACCACCAGCAGAATCTCCCTCTACGATAAATACCTCTGATTCACTTGCTTTTTTCGTCGAACAATCAGCTAGTTTTCCTGGGAGTGCCATTCCTTCCAAGGCGCCTTTTCGAAGTACAGCATCTTTTGCAGCGCGAGCAGCTACGCGAGCCCTTACTGTCAAAAGACATTTTTCAAGTATTGCCTTCGCTTCTGCGGGATGACTTTCCAAATAATCAGATAATCCTTCTGCGATAGCATTAGAAACAAGACCTCTCATTTCTCCGTTTCCGAGCTTTGCTTTTGTTTGACCCTCAAATTGAGGATCTGTAAGTTTTACACTCAAAACAGCGGTTAAGCCTTCTCTAAGATCGTCAGAAGTGAACGCACCATCTTTTTCTTTTAAAAGGTTATTCTTTTTAGCATAGTCATTAAGAACTCTTGTGAGCGCCATTTTGAATCCCGTAACATGGGTACCGCCTTCAGGATTATAAATATTATTAGCAAAAGAATATAAATGTTCTTTGTAGCCATCTGTATATTGGATAGCTGCTTCTACAATAGAACTTTCTACTTCTTTATATATATAAATAGGATATCGATGTTTCGTCTCTTGAGATCGATTGAGAAACTCAACAAATGAAATAATCCCAGCATCAAAAGAAAATGCGTAACGGCGAATGCCTTTTTCTTCTTTTTTTCTTTCATCGTATATTTCTATCTTAACACCCCTCGTTAAATACGCTTGCCAACGAACATAATCAAGTATTCTTTTCCATTGAAATTTTATCTCGGGAAATATCTCTGGATCAGGTCGAAATGCTATAATCGTTCCAGTTTTTGTAGATGTTCCTATTTTTTTCAAATCAGCAGAGGGCTTTCCTTGTGAATATTCTTGAGAAAAAACTGATCCCTCTCGATGAATATCAGCACGAAGCCACACAGAAAGAGCGTTTACAACTGATATACCAACACCATGAAGACCTCCTGATATTTTATAACCACCACCACCAAATTTTCCTCCAGCATGCAAAATAGTAAGAACCGTTTCCAACGTAGATTTTCCAGTCTGAGGATGTTTTTCTACGGGAATACCTCGACCATCATCTCCGATTTCCACAGTATTATCAGGAAGAAGTCTAATAAAAATATTTTTACAATGTCCTGCTATAGCTTCATCTATAGAGTTATTAACAATTTCCCATATCAAATGATGAAGCCCCTCAAGAGAAGTTCCTCCTATATACATTCCTGGGCGCTTACGAACTGGGTCCAATCCTTCTAAAACTTGAATGGATTTTGCTCCATATTCCTGCTCTTTCTTTACATTTTTTTCAACCATACCCGAGTCAACATTCTATTCAATTATTTTTTTTCTCTATTCTTCTTGAAAAGAGAAGGCGGAAAAACCTAACTCCAAAAGACATATGCCAAAAACAATGATTCCAGAACTCCACCAACTTAAAATCCTCCATTGTTGAAGAAAAAGAATTCCACAAGCAAGAAGTCCTAATAGTATACTCTGACGAACAGCTTTTGTCACGTCAGCAGATTGCTTTTTCAAAAGAAAAAAAAGAAAAAAAGAAAAAATAAAAAGAAAAAAACTTCCATAAAAAGCTATAAACGGAAGGAGTGTTTTACTTTCTGGATCAAGAAATAAAACAGTTCCGCTTAAACCGAAAATGGAAATAATACCAAGAAAAAATGAGAATATTTTCATAACTATGTTTTTCTCTTTCTTTGTAATTCCTTTTTTCGATAAAAACTAATATTCGTATTCTTGTTGTTTACTTCGATTTTTTCTAAAAATACCAAAAAATTCGCGTATCTTCACAATTATTTTACAAACAACAAACCTATCTGCAAAAACACTATACCAAAGAATGAAATCTCGAGCAAGAATTCTAAAAAATTCAGACAAAACAAAAAAAGAAAAAACGAGGTGGCGTCACCTCGTTTATCTTAGATTTTTTCTACGGACTTAGAAAACGAAATCTATCGTCTTTCGTCCGATCGCGCTTCGTTGACAACGAGGGTTCTTCCTTCGAATTCCTTGCCATCAAACAACTCAATAGCTTTCTGAGCCTCATCTTCGGTTGCCATTTCGACAAAACCAAAACCACGAGATCGCCCAGTCATTCTATCGAGAATAATGCGAACGGAAGTAACTTCACCGGCTTGGGAGAACGTGTCTTTGAGACCATCCTCCGTAGAGCTGTAGGGAATACCTCCAACGTAAAGTCTTTTGTTCATGTAAACATCTTCTTGATTTACGAACGTAAGTCGACCCTTTCCCGTAGCCCTTAACAAAACGCCGATCGAATATACTAAGACGCCATACGTCGTTTTCGAATCGACTCGAAACCCGAGAAACCTTACGAGAACAAGATAGCAAAAAACAGCCTAATCGTCAAATAAATATTTTCTTGAAAGAAAATTATTCAGAATCTTTCAAATCTTCTCGAATTATTTTGAACTCATTTTCTACATCTTTAAGTCTTTTTCGACACTTTTCAACGAGTTTCGCGCCTTCTTGAACCCTTCTTAAACCCTCTTCTACATCGATTTCATTTTGTAATTCAAACCAAGAAATAATTTTTTCTAATTCTTTCAACGAATCTGTAAGATTATTTTTTTCCTTCATACGTAATATTTTTTACTTGAGTAATTATTTTTCCGTTATACATAGTTATTTCGAGTTCTTCATTTTTGCAAACGTCTTCGACACTTCGTATTATTTTAGCATCTTTTCGAATGAGTGAGTAACCTAATGCAAGCATTCGTTTGGGGTCATGAGAAGAGAGAGATTTTTCATATTGCACAATTTTTTCTTCGGTACGCATCAAAATCATCTCATATAAAGTAAATAAACGTTTATTTCCTTCACATATTTCTTTTCCTAATATTTGGATGCGAGCTTCCAAAAGAAGACTGCATTTATAAAGAGCTCTTCTAACCTGTGTAATTCTTTCTATAATAGTAGTGCTGTATTTTTCTAGATCACTTCCAGAACGATCCAGTATTCGATGATGTCTTTCTAAGGCGATTTCAAAGAAAGAAAAAAGAGAATGTTCCATATCCAATAAGCGAACTTTAGCACTATTCCAACATTCTCCTAAAATATGAGCGGCGGCGGTTGGTGTAGAAACAGCACTATCAGAAACAAGTGCAAATAAAGGCATGTCTTGATGATGTCCTATCGCTGCCACAACAGGAAAAGGCATCGTTGCTAATTCTCGAATAAGTATTTCGTTATTAAATGCCTGCAAACTCTCCAAACTTCCTCCTCCACGCATAACTACAAGAATGTCAATATCTTGATTTTTGAATACACGAAGAGATTGAAGTAAATCTCGAACTGCTGATTGCCCCTCTACCCGAGTATCCCTACAAAAAAATCGAAATCCATAATGAGATACATTATTAAGAAAATCATGAATGACAGCTCCTTGAAGTGATGTGATAATTCCCACCTTCCTTGGAAATTCAGGAAGTTTCTTTTTTCGTTTTTCATCCAATAAACCCTCTATTTCCAACTTCTTTTTCAAAGCTTCGTAGGCCATTTTAAGAGCTCCCTCTCCAACTAATTCAATATCAGAAACCCGAAACGTCATCTTTCCCACAGGTTTATAAATATTTGGTACACCTAAAGCAATAATTTCCATACCCTCTGAAAGATTTAAACCAAAAAGCAAAAGATCTGATGACCACATAAAACAAGGGAGTATGGCATCTTTTTCAGCATCTTTTAGAGAAAAGTATACACAGGTTTCTCGCCATTGAAGTGAAGTTATTTCTCCCCTCACCCGACCTCGATTGACCCCAAGCGATTGATTAAGACGATCAAGAAAATCTCCAACACATTCTATTTCTTTTGTAGCATAATCCTCTTTATATTTTTCTTTTTGAGAAACAACATCTTCTTTTTCAAATGTTGTTTCTTTTACTAATTTCAGGATATCTTTACTGTAACGTTCGCATTTTTTTTGCCCTATGCCTTTTATATTAAGCAATTCGTACTCATTTTGAGGAGTTTTTCGAGCTAATTCTTCCAAAGTGCTATTGGAAAAAATGCGATAAAGCTCGCGAAAACCATCCCTTTGGGCTATCTTTTTTCTCCAGACAACTAAAGCTTGTAATAATTCGATATTCATAAAAAAAGTATACCATTATTTTTTACAAATAAGGAAAATTTTTATTTTCGCTATAAAAACAAAACACCGTCAAGACTTTTCCAAACTCCGTAAAGGAAGTATACTTGTCAGACATCAGACACTTATTTTTCTTTTATGCCCATCACTTCTCACAAAGAGCTTCGTGTTCCTCCTCATAATATTGATGCTGAACAAAGTGTTCTCGGAGCACTCATGCTCGATAAAGATGCCATTATTCGTGTTGCTGATATAGTGGGTATCAAAGATTTTTATAATGGCAAACATGGTTTTATTTATGAAGCCATTCTTGATCTTTATGAACAACGAGATCCTATTGATCTCCTCAGTCTTTCTAATAAACTCGAGGAAAAGAATAAACTCGAGGAAATAGGTGGGACAAGTTATCTCGCTTCTCTTGTGAATAGTGTCCCCTCCGCATCCAATGTTGGACATTATGCTGGAGTTGTCCAGAAAAAGGCCATTCTTCGTCGACTCATAGCCGTTGCCAATGAAATTGCCGATTTAGGATTTGAAGAATCCCAAGATGTTCAACTTACCCTTGATAAGGCTGAACAAAAGCTTTTTGGGATATCTCAAAAACACATCAAAAAAGATTTTGTTCCTATAAAATCTGTTTTGGAAGAAGCTTTTAATCGTATTGATGAGCTCCATAATAATGGTGATGAAATGCGTGGCGTTCCCTCTTGTTATCCCGATCTTGATAATATTCTTGCTGGATTTCAAAAATCTGATCTTGTTATCCTTGCAGCTCGACCCTCTATAGGAAAAACAACTTTTGCACTTGATATAGCTAGAAATGTTGGAACAAAAGCAAAAGTTCCTGTGGGTATTTTTTCTTTGGAAATGTCCAGTGATCAGCTCGTTGATCGTATGATAGCGGCTCAAGGAGGTGTTGATCTTTGGCGACTCCGAACGGGAAAGCTTAAAAGTGGAGAAGGTTCTGATGATTTTGAGCGCATCAATAATGCCATGGGAGTCCTCAGTGAAGCTCCTATTTATATCGATGACAGCTCAAGTGCTAATATTATGCAACTTCGTACTATGGCACGACGTCTTCAAGCAGAGCATCATTTAGGGATGATTATCATCGATTATCTCCAGCTTATGGAAGGACGTAGTAAAGAAAGTCGTGTCCAAGAAATTTCCGAGATTTCTCGTGGACTTAAGAATCTTGCCAAAGAACTTAATATACCCATAATTGCACTCTCTCAACTTTCTCGAGCTGTAGAATCTCGAACAGATCAAATTCCAAAACTTTCAGATCTTCGAGAATCTGGTTCTATCGAGCAAGATGCTGATGTCGTTCTTTTTCTTTATAGAGAAGACCGCTATAAACCTGACACCCCTAATAAAAATATTGTAGAAGTTATTATTGCAAAACATAGAAATGGTCCTTTAGGAAAAGTACAGCTCTATTTTGATGAAGCTTCTACAACATTTCGTTCTTTAGAAAGAATTCATCAAGAAAAATAATACATTCTTTTTTTCTATGCTTCCAAATACTTTTCAAGAACTTATACGACATTTTGTAAATCTTCCTTCTATTGGACCAAAAATGGCTGAGAGATTAACACTTTTCGTTTTCAAACAATCCAAAGAAGATATTATATCTTTTTCGCACGCACTCGAAGCTCTCACTAAACTTTCTTCTTGCAAACGTTGTTATGCTATAAGCGATCAAGAATACTGCTCCATCTGTCGTGATCCAAAAAGAGATACTACTATTCTTTGTGTAGTAGAAGATGCTTTGGATGCTATCGCTATAGAAAGAACTGGCGTTTTCAGTGGAAGATATCACATTCTTGGTGGTGTTATCGAACCAGGAAAAAATAAAAAGCAAATAGATGCACCTCTTACTGTTTCAGATCTTTTACAACGAACAGAAAAAGAGAATATACAAGAAATTCTTTTAGCGACCAATCCGACTTCCGAAGGAGATCTTACAGCTCTTTATATTCGTCAACAACTCAATCAATTCCCTCATATTCGAATAAGTCGCATAGCACGAGGACTCGCGACAGGTGGAGATATCGAACATGCTGATGAACAAACTCTTATTAGTTCACTTCAAAATCGTCGCTATTATGAATCTTTGTCAAAATAGCGAATAGCTCCCAGAAAAACAGCACATGCAATGATAACATTAAAAGAATTTTTCTTTCCCCTCATGGGTATTTCACAAATAGCATCCATTTTTTTGAGTGTTTTACCATGTACTCCAAGAACTTCATTTCCCAAAAGTATAGCTAGTTGAGTCTTTTTTCTTATTATTTCATTATGAAAAGGAATACTCTTGGGACTTTGTTCGAGAGCAACAAGAAAAAATCCTTCTTTATGTATTCTTTCTAAAACAGAAGAAAGTTTTGAAAAGTATTCCCATGGAATATTTTTTTCAGCTCCAAGTGCTGTTTTTTCGATTTCCTTCTGTCCTTTATTCTTATAAAGTGAATTTTCTTTATAAGGAACAGGGGAATATCCTGAAAGAAAAATTTTAGAAACACCAAAGCCATCCGCAGTTCGAAATAATGCTCCAATATTATGAGCACTTCGAATGTTATGTGCCAGAATAACTATGTTTTGTTTTTCTTCCATAGAGAATCTTTTTCTACAACAGCAAGGATTTTAGCATGATAATATCCCACATCTCCAATCCATTTTTGAACTGAGCCTTTTTCATGACCAGCACATGAAGATCCACATTTCCAAATTACCATTTTTCCAGGAGTATCTTTCTTATTTTCTAGTACAAGTTTTTTTATTCTTTCCCCAACACGAGAAATTGCTTCCTCTGGACTTGAAAAACAGCCATAGCCCGATTTTTGTACACCCAAGGAGCCAGGAGCTTTATATCCCCAATAATTATAACAATCCGTACCATGTCTATCCACAGGAACATGTTTTCCCCAATCACTTTCTTTCTTTGCGATACCAACCAAAAATGCCATAACCTGACTATCCTGGGTTAAAAGAAACGGTATCATGTCTTCCATTGGATATCCAGAAAGTATATTTTTTAAATAATCCTCGGTTTCTGTTTTTTCAAATTCCTTAAAAAGTTGCTCACGTTCTTTTAAATTTTCCTGATCATTCTTTTCAGAAAGAAAGAAAAAATCTATTTCTTTTCGAATAGTATCTAAATCAAATTCATTTGAACTCCTTTCAAAAGAGCTAAAATCTTTACTTTCATAAGCTTTTGAAACAACCCATGGTCTTATAAATAACCAAGTAGCTGTCAAAAAAACGAGGAAAATATATTTTCCCACTAAATACATTCCTTTCTTCTTCTTTTTATTATTTTTTAGGTTATTTTTATAGGAAACAAAACTTTCAGCGCTTCCTTCTTGAAGAAGATTACACATACATTGTTCTTACAAATAAACCCCCTAAAGACAATCAAAAAAGACCTTTCGGTCTCCCCTTCTCAAATGAGGTTTTCATACTAGCACAGATCAATTTATACAGTCAACTATTTTTTATTGACTCATTTTTACTTTTCTGGTACGCTCATCTCGTATCGTTTTTTTACAAAAAGCATCCCACAATAGCACACTTTGCGCGCATAGCTCAGCTGGTAGAGCAGTTGGCTCTTAACCAAACGGTCGGGGGTTCGAATCCCTCTGCGCGCACATAGTTGAATTGATGAAAACTGTTTTTTTAAAGCCCTTGTAGCTCAATGGATAGAGCAGGAGTCTTCTAAGCTCTTGATGGGGGTTCGATTCCCTCCGAGGGCACAAGTTTCTTGTGCACGAGAGCACGTAAACTGCTTTACGTGCATGAGGGATGAGAAAACCGGAGTGATGTGCGAAGCACCCCGAGGTGGGGTCGAGAGATTTTTCTTTTAGAAAAATACTCGTGACCGATTCCCTCCGAGGGCACAAAAAAGTTATTGCGGGTTCTCATCTCGCAATAAGCGAGAAAAGTTGATACAATTTACGATACATGGCGGCTATCGTTCAATGGTAGGACATTGGGTTGTGGTCCCAAGAATCTGGGTTCAATTCCCAGTAGTCGCCCCCTTCTTCACAAAGAAGAAAAAGTCCCCGTAGCTCAATGGATAGAGTGTCTGGCTTCGGACCAGAAGGTTGTAGGTTCGAGTCCTGCCGGGGACACAATGAACAAAGTACTTGTTTTGCGTAGCAAATAAAGGGTTTTATTTGAGTCAGAGCAAGAAAGACGAAGCGACATTTCGCGTTTATGCGAAACCGCAAGTCGGAGTCGAGAAATATTTTTAAAAAATATATTCGTAACCGAGTCCTGCTCTATACAAAAAAACTCAAAGAAAAAATAAAAACTTTTTCTCTGTCTTCAATGAAAAATATTTTTTTGTTTTTTTAAAAAAATATCGTGCAAGCTAAATTTAAAAAAAGAAAACACCCTACTTTTTCATAAAAACGATCCTTATTTTTCTTCTTCTTTTTCTTTTTTAATAAAAAGTTCTTTTGTATCCCTATCTGAGCCATAGAGATTCTTTCGAGAATCAAAATTTTGTTTAATGTTATCGTAAAGTTTTTCATTAAATTGAATTTCATCTTTTTCTTTTAACATATTTTCAATACGTCCAGCATCCCTCCCCAAAAGATATAAATTTTCATACCAAATCCAAATACCAAAGCCGCTTAATACAACGAATATCATAACAAAAAAAGTTTCTTGTTTTTGAAATAACAAAGAAAAAATATTTCTTATATTCGATGTAAAAAAACTTTTCCAAATTTTCTCCTTTTCCTTCTCCATAAATTTATTCTATTTCTCTTTAGGGGTTTCGACTGATTTTCGAATATATGTTCGCAATTTCATATCAGCAACAACATCAAATTTTATGGCATCTATTTTTTCATTCGTTTTTTCTGAATCAACATCAAAAGCAATATTTTCTTTACCAGTAAGAGCTGATTTTTTGAAAGCATCTTCTTCCGCTAAAGCTATGGAGAGTGAACTAAAGTGAATAACTATAGGCGCATTTTCTATATCAGAAAGAAATAGAAATATATCCTTATAAGATCCCAAAACCTGAACCGAAAGATCAAAAGGCTCTATAGTACTTCCATAATCAATCTCTTTCTTTTCTTCTTCTTTAACTTTCTTATTTTTGACAGACGTACTATCAACTTTCCCAACAACCACCTTAATAAAAACATTTCTTTTTTCAGCTGTTTCATCAAGAAAAGTAAGATAAGCGATTTGATTTTCTCTATCTAAAATTCTTTCACAAAAAACATCAGTGCACGATGAAACCTTCTCTACTTGCATACGAATAGTTTCAAATGATTTCAAACGATCTTGTCGCCATTTTTTGTCAACAATCTTTGTATATACCAAAGATTCATTCTTTGTTATTTCTTTCAACAAAAAATTTATTCCAAAAAAAATCGGTAAAAAAAAGACAAGGCTTATACCCACAAGAAGGGTGAATCGGTATTGTATTGAAAGTGTTCTCATATATTCTACAAAAGACACGCATCATTTAAAGTAAAAGAAAGTGAAAAATCCACATCTTCTTTCTTCACAAGATCCTCTATAGGAACTTCGACGGAAAGAAAACATTCATCCTGGCGAAGTTTTTCCTGTAATTCAAGAATTTTATCTCGAGTTTTTGAAAAGCCCTTCGAATTAACCTTTGTATTTTCTGCTATATTTAAAGAAGAAAAAGTAATGCCTTCCAAATTTAAATCACTAAAAAGGGAAAGTGTTTTTGTATATTTTTTCTCATTTTGAAGAAGTTTTTCTATAAGTTCCATATCTTTATTTTTTTGAAAAAGGATTTCATCATATTCAATAAGACTCTGAAGTTTTTTTTCATCAATTGTTTCATCTGTAAAAAGAGGAAATTCTCGAGATTGAATACCAAAAAGAATACTAAAAAGAATCATCACAAAAAATAATGTGAGAAAAAATATTCCTATTACATAAGAAAGGACTCGAGAAAAAAGTTCTTTTTGTCGAATTCTTTTTTTATGATCGTCTGGAAGTATATTAAGTGTTATTCTCATATTTTGAATACATAGATTGAAGGGCAAGACCAATGGCGGTTGAATATTCTATAGATGATTTTTGAAGCTCTGTGGGAAGATCTTTTCCAAGCGTAATATTCATCCAAGGATTTCCCATACTAACTGGAATTCCTATTTTCTTTGAAAGATAAAGAGGGAGTCCTTTTGTATTAGCACCTCCACCACATAATAAAATTTCATTGATAATTTTCGTATAACCAAGACTTTGAATAACAAAATCCATTGAATGTCGTATCTGAGAGAAAAGATTCTCAAGAAGGGGTTCTGCTGCCAAAAAATGAGGGTCTTTTTTCACACAAGAACCTATTCCATATTCTATTTTTATTTTTTCAGCTTCTTTTTGGCTAACACCAAAATGGCTTGCGAAAGCATCAGTTAGCATCTGCGAAGAAAGAGGTATGCTTGAAGTAAATACTATAATATTTCCGACAGAAAAAAATAAACTAGTTCGACGATCTCCTATATCTAATATTAAGGTACAATGCTCATTAGAAGCTCCTTCTGAAAGAAGGCATCTCGATTGAGCAATAGATTCAATCTCCATACCCATAACTTCTAAACCAGCACCTTCAACTACATGTATAAATGAATCAATAACTTTTTTTGCAACAGCAACAATCAAAACATTCTGACGACTTTCATCTTTTGATTGAATTCTTGTAGGAAGAGTCTGGCAATCATAATAAACCTGGTCAATTGCTAAAGGTATGTTTTCTTCTAACTCCCATGGTATTGCCTCTCTCATTTCTTTATCAGTCATCTTTACGATATCAATGATACGTAAAAAAGCTTTTATTTCAGGTATAGAACATATAACTGATCGTGTATTTAGTGGCTTTGGTTTTCCTCTTTGCATCAACTCTTTTATAGCATCTATAACTGCTCCTGGATTCTCTATTTCTCCATTTATAATTGAGTTCTTCGCTAAAGGAACAGATGCAAAAGATCGAACGGAATGATTTTTTCCCTTTCTCTCAAGTTGAATATATTTCACACTAAGATCACTTAAATCCAGTCCCATAAAAGATTGAACTGGTCGAAAAATATTTGATCCTAAGGTGTTTGAAATTCTTTCTAACATAATATTTTTATATTTCTTTCCAGAGATCTATAGAATAAGCATTTCCCGTAGGAAAATAAGGAGGGGGATAATACAAGAGATTATTATCATAAAATAAATTTCTGATAGCATATCCAGTACCATCAGTATATCCAAATCCATATCTTGTATTCGATGCTAATGAGCCAAAAACTGTTATCGTACTTTTTTGATCTCCTGGATAATAAGAACGTCCGACTCGTCCATTCTGAGCTAGAAGAGCTCCATCTAAACGAAGAACATCCTTACTTCCAAAAACTATTTCTATATTATTTTGAGCTATTATTCCCAATATATCACGTCCGTCATAGGATGTATAGAGTATATCTTTTCCTATAAAGATACTAGGTTTTACACTCCCCACTAAATCTGCCGCGGCAATTGTTAATCGGTTCCCATTTATTTTTCCCTCCAACCAAATATTATCTTCTACAAAAATAACACCATCATCAGGAAGTGCTAAAGTTGACCAATTACCTGAGTACGTCGCTATTGCGTTTGTTGATGTATTGTAAGTAGCCACTGTTCGAACACTAAAAGTCTTATTATTATTCAAAATGATATGACGCCCTTGTCCATTATTACCAAAATACGTTCCCGTGTTTTGTGCTGTACTTTTTATAATAGAAAGATCTGTAAAAACATTAGCGAAACTTTTTTCAGCAACAGGATATTCATTTCCTCCAGAAAAAACGGACTCCCCCATGCTTGTATTGTATTCATTAGCCCAAGAGGTCCAAACACCGTCATGCCAGCCTTTTACATCACTATCATTGTCGTAGTATTGTTCTACAGAGCTACTCACGACATTATAAGCAACTCCATCAAAATGGACACCTCCATTCACATGAAGAGGTCCCATTACCGTAGTTCCATTTCCAAAACGCATATACGCATTTCCCAAAACAGCCAAATCACTCCAAGAAGGTCTTCGAAAACGAACTTGTATTTTTCTTTTTATATCAGGATTCCGAAACGTCCACCCTTCTGTTTCTACTAAAACAATTGTCGAGTAAGCTTCTGGAGGTGTTACTGTAATTCGATACCTTCCTCGAACAGTTCCATCAATATCACTTAAATCTCGTTCATAAGGAGTTTCAACGCCCAAAGGATTTCCATTTTCCCAAAAATCTTTAATTTGTTGTGTTGTTTTTCCCTCGACTTCATGCGCTAAATACCACCTATAGAAATAAATTCCCGACTCTGCTATTTGTAAAGATTGTTCATGTATTTCTCTATATTTTGCATATTCAATGCGCGAAACAGTAAATTGCATAATAGCAACCAATAATATCATTGTTATAGAAATAATAACTAATGTATATGCAAGAACTGCCCCACGATTTTTTTTTATTTCAATTCGAAATTTCATATTGGGAAAGATTACGAATAGAAGCAAATGATTCAATATTTATGCTCTCAGGATCTCTGTTAATATTTTCATCTACATAAAGATCTACTTTTACCATCTTCACATCAATAAGAGAAATTGGCTCAGTAAGTTTTTCATTTTCATTATTATAATAAGAAAATAAAGGTGTATCTGCAGTATTTATTACATAAGGAATAATTTCTTCCGAAATTTCATAGCCAGCAGGATATTGAGGTGGCGTACCAAAAACAGAGTTACGCACCTCTCGAACAATACCTGAGCCAGAATAAAAAAAGCGTATTTTTTCTATTTCCTCATCATCATCTACATTAGAATAAAGAATAATTTCATTTTCATCCACGCTCACAATTGGATAAGAACCATTTTCTGATCGTTGTGCGTTACGAATAGAATCTATTATTCTTTGAACTCCATTAGAAGCCACGAATTGCATACTCCCCGTTGAGAAAGAAATTTTATACATATTCCATGATTGAACAAAAAGAAGAACAGCAAGGCCCATCCCTATAGAAAAAACTCCTATAGCCACGATTACTTCTATTAATGTCATTCCTTTTTTCGTTTTTTTCATATACCATTTTTTATTTTCTATCTAACACTATTATTCTCGTTGAAGAAGGAATTTTTCTAGTAACATATTTTCTTGTATTACAATATCTTTATTCATAGATACATATTCTTCCAAAGATACCTCAATTGTATACGTTTCTCCCAAAACTATGCCGTCCTCTAAAGAAAAAAATGCATTACCATATTGATCAGAAAGTTTTTCTTTAGAAAATATTCCGTCTGAACTTTCTATTCGAACATTTGCTCCAGAAATACCAAGGTTATCCTGTTCATTTTGAACGGAAACAAGAAGAGAAGATGCTTGTGTATCAAGAAATAAAATCTCTATTGTTTCATGAGTATCTGAATTCAAAGAAAAAACATTTTCCTCACCAAAAACACTCGTGGATACAGAAAGAAAATGATATCTAGGCAACATATCTTCAGAAATCTCAACAGCATATTGACCAGGGCTCAAATTTAATACATCCGTTTCTCCATCAATTCCGAGAGAAATATCTTCTTCATATCCAAAAACTTTTTCTTCTGTCCCAGCTCGACTTCCTATAACCCTTCCTCCAGTAAGAGAAAATTCAACATCAGGAACAATTTCACCGCTCGCTGTCTTAGCTATAAAATGAATGTCAGAAAGTTTGTCAATAAGAATAACTTTATTAGAAACACCACCTTCAAAAACAGAAGCATGTTCATCAACGGGAGTAAATTCTGTAGTTGGATACGGTGGGTATGTAGAAACTGATTCGAATGCATTTTTTTCTACCGCTATTTTATACAATTGTTGCGATTGAGGAGATCCTGGCAAAAAAACATTTCCCACCGCATCCGTACTTGTAGAAAATGAAATGTTTTCTGGAATATTTTGTATCGTGACATTTGCCGAAGGAACACCAGCTCCTGAAGAATCAATTATATTAATAGAAAGTGTCCCCGTCCCACTATCAGATTCCAAACCTGGGGGAACAAAAAAGGAACTAAATTGTACCTTTTGATTCTCAGCTTCCGCACCCCACAACACAGATACTGTTGCTATTTTGTAATCAGTATTTACAAGATCCTCAGGATCCCCCCCTTGCTTTCCATCGTAGATATCATCAACGTAACGAATATCAGTAAAAATTCGATATTCTGTGCCACTTTTTTCAATAAATTCATTTCCAGGAAAAACTCCTTGGGGTATACCTCCCACAACTCCTATATCATCATAATTAAGATTTCGAAGCATTTCCATCCGTTCATTAGCAAGAGAACTTGCGGTAACTTTTTTTTTGGATTCATTAATTAATCTATTCCCCTGAGTGAATGCTGCAAAAAATGAAGAGGTGATTATCCCTGCAATAAAAATAACCATAAGACTTTCCATTAAAGAAAATCCTTTTTTATTTTTTTCTTTTCTTAAAAAAAATGTTTTAAATCTAAAAACTTTCATACAAAAATCCTTTTTTTAAATAGAATTCATAACACTATACATCGGCTGAAGCATAGCGACAGCAAAGAATCCAACAGCACTCCCAATAACAAGCATCAATAAGGGTTCTATTACTGAGGAAAGATTTTTTGTTATCTGATCAACTTCTTCTTCATAAAATCCTGCCAGTTTGAGAAGAACTTCTTCTGATTTTCCAGTTTGCTCTCCAACTTGAAACATCTGACGAACGAGAACAGGAAAAATAGCTTCATTTTTCTCAATTATCTTACTCAGTTCAAGTCCTCTTTGAATTTGTTCTCTTCCCTCCAAAATAGCGTCTTTATAATAAACATTACTCAACGTTTGAGCGATAATACCCAGCGCCTCCACAACGCCCACGCCACTTCTAAGTAATGAACTGTAAATACGTGCAAAACGAGAACAATTCACTTTTATTGTAATAGTTCTCACAACGGGGAGATGAAGAGTTAGCCAAGAAAGAGCTCTTTTTCCCGAGGCTGTTTTCAGAAACAAACGGAAAAGAATAATAAAAATTAAAAATCCAAATCCTATCAAAGCAGAATGATGCTGAAAAATTTCACTCAAATCCATAATCATAGTTGTCATCATCGGCAATTCCACATCCATATCTTTAAATACTCCAAGTATTTGAGGCAAAATATATGTTAACATAAGAACTGCCACAATAAGCATGGCAAAAAGTATAACTGAAGGATAAATCATTGCTCCCCGAACTTTACTTTTAAGGGAATGTTCTTTTTCTAACTGCGTTGCCACAATAGTAAGAACATGATCAAGATCACCCCCAAGTTCCCCTACCCGGACCATATTAACAAAAAGATCATCAAAGACTTCAGGGTGCTTCGAAAGAGCATCTCCAAAAGAATTTCCTCCATGTATTGAATCTTTTACCTCATTCAAAACATGTTGAAATGTTTTATTCTTTGTTTGCTCTTTTAATCCATCAATTGCCTGCACCAAAGGAAGTCCGGATTCAATCATGATACTCAAATTTCTTGCAAATACCATTTTTTCTTTCAAAGGTACTGATGAAAACATTCTCTTAAAAAAAACTACGGGAGAAGTGCCTTTTTTCTCTTCTTGGACGAAAGTAAGAATATATCCCTGAGCTCTGAGATTATGTGCTAGAGTTTCCCGACTTTCCATTTCCATAATTCCGGAAAGAGATTCTCCGGTTTCATTATGTTTCGCTTCGTAGGTAAATTTTTTCATATATTCTATTCTTGTACTACACGCAATATTTCTTCTATTGAAGTGATTCCTCTGGCTGCCTTAAGAAGTCCGTCTTCTAGCATGCTATGCATACCCTCTTTTCGAGAGATTTCTTGAATTTTTTCTGCAGTAGCTCGTTCAGAAATAGCTTTTCTTATAGATTCCGACATTTCTAGTGTTTCAAAAATACTCATTCTTCCTTTAAAGCCAGTACCTCCACACCTTTCACATCCTTGTGGAGAAAAAAAGGCTATATTTTTCCACGTTTGAGTTTTACCTTTTGGATTCTCTAATGTTTCTTGAAGATATTTAAGAATATCATCCATATGAAGACTTTTCTTCATAGCTCGAACTTCTTTTTCACTTAAAAATCTTTCTTTTCTGCAATCAGGACATAATTTTCGAACAAGACGTTGAGCAAGAATTCCATTTACCGTTGAAGCTACAAGAAAAGGCTCCGCCCCCATATCCACAAGTCGAGGAATGGTCGCTGCTGCACTGTTTGTATGAAGAGTAGAAAGAACAAGGTGCCCTGTCATAGCAGCATGAAGAGCTATTTCCATCGTTTCTTGATCTCGAATTTCTCCAACCATAATTATATCGGGGTCTTGTCTAAGCAATGAACGTAAGGCTGTGGCAAAAGTCATTCCTATTTTAGCATTTACTTGCGTTTGATTTATACGTTGCATTCGATATTCCACTGGATCTTCTACTGTGGATATATTCACATCGGAAGAATTTAAAATATCCATAATGGTATAAAGCGTAGTCGTTTTTCCTGATCCTGTAGGTCCAGTAACTAAAATAATACCATTGGATTTTCGTATAAGCCGATGCATAACTTCGAGATCTCTTCCCAAAAAACCAATTAATTCCAAAGTCAATCCACGAGAAGTCTCATCCAATAGACGCATAACCACTTTTTCACCATCAAATACTGGCAAAATACTTACTCGAAAAGAAATTTTATATTCATTGGTTTGTATTTTAAACCTTCCATCTTGAGGAAGTCTATGTTCATCAAGTTTTAAATTGGAAAGAATCTTTATACGAGCAACAATTCCAGGAAGAACTTTTGCCGAAAGATTCATAGCATCATGAAGCATTCCATCAATCCGATAACGAACAATAACTTCTTTTTCTGTTGGTTCTATATGAATATCACTCGCTTGTTGAATAATGGCATATTTAAGAAGTGTATCAACTATGCGAATAACGGGTATATCTTGAGCAACTTTTTCAAGATCAGAATCGGAATTTTCTTCTTCATGAATTTTCCCCGTATCTTCATCTATAAGATTAATAAACTCTGCTTGTAAACTTTTCTCATATTGACGCAATGCGGATAAAATACTTTTCTTTGTTGAAAAGCAAGGAACAATTTTTAAACCACTTTTTTTTGAAATAAAATCTATTGTCTGAAGATCTTCAGGATGAAGCATTGCAATTTTTAATTCTTTTCCATTTTTTTCGAAAGCTACTATGGTATATTTTTTTGCAATCGGCTCTGGGATAATTCTCAAAACATCAGAATTAATAATCATCTTCTCAAGATCCACAAAAGGAATACCTAGAATGTAAGCAATGAATTTTTGAAGATCTGCTTCTTCTATAGCTTTTTGTTCTAATAAAATAGTAGAAAGATTCTCATTTTTTGATTCCGCTTCAAGAAAAGCATTTTCAATAATATCCTTTTTTATAAAATTGGTATCAAGAAGGAAATCCCTTAATTTTTTATTTTCTATTTTTATCATACACACTTTTTCCAGAGCCAACTATCGTTTTAATTTTATTATTTTTGAAAAATTTCTTCTCCGGTAACATTTTCATTCTTTCTTTTTATACATATATTTTAAGTATACCATATTCTAAGAAAACAAAAAAACAGACTCCCATTTTCAGAGAGTCTGTCTTCGATCGAAAAAAACCATCGAAAAATTACATCATTCCTGGCATACCACCATGCATACCACCAGGCATCATATCCTTTTTCTCTTCAGGCTTATCCGTAATAACCACTTCCGTTGTGAGAAGAATTGCGGCAACAGAAACAGCGTTTTCAAGAGCGCTTCGTGTCACTTTTACTGGATCAATAATTCCGAATTTAACCATATCTTCAATGTATTCATCCGTTGAAGCATCATATCCAAAGTTTTCTCCTTCATTTTCTAATACTTCATTAAGCACTACAGCACTCTCTTGTTCTCCGGCATTTTTAGCAATTTGTCGGAGTGGTTCGTAAAGAGATTCCAAAAGAGCCTCATATCCTGCTTGAAATTCATGACTCTTCGAACTTAAATTCTTTTTTTCTAACTCAATAGCTGCTTTTGCAAGAGCCGTTCCTCCACCAGCAACAATTCCTTCCGAAATAGCTGCGCGAGTTGCTGCCAAAGCATCTTCCATTTTGTGCTTAATATAGGTCAATTCTGTTTCGGAAGCTGCTCCTACTCGAATAACAGCTACTCCTCCAGAAAGTTTAGCAAGTCGTTTTTCAAGTTTTTCTCTATCATATTTAGAGTCTGTCGTTTCAATCTGTGATCGAATCTGAGCAATTCGAACTTCAATATCCTTTTTCTTTCCTTCTCCCCCAACAATAGTTGTCTCATCTTTGGAAGAAATAACTTTCTGAGCTCGTCCAAGCATAGAAAGTTCTACTGATTCTAACTTCATTCCTGTATCGGAGCTAATAACCTGACCTCCTGTAAGGACGGCGATGTCAGCAAGCATAGCTTTTCGATTATCTCCGAATTCTGGAGATTTAATCGCCAAAGAGTTGAATACGCCTCGAATTTTATTTACCACAAGTGTTGCCAAAGCTTCTCCGTCAATATCTTCAGCGATAATAACGATATCCTTCTTTCCCGATTGAGAAAGCTTTTCAAGAATCGGCAAAATTTCACTGATAGCCGAAATCTTTTTATCTGTAATAAGAATAAAAGCATCTTTCACTTCAGCAATTTGTTCTTGTGCGTCCGTTATCATATAAGGAGAAACATACCCCTTATCAAAATTCATACCTTCTACAACTTCCTTCGAAAAACCAAAGGTGTTTGATTCTTCAACAGTAACAACACCTGCATTTCCAACCTCTTCCATTACAGAAGCAATCATATCCCCCATTTCTCGAGATTCAGCACTGATAGTCGCAACCTGAGCAATTTCTTCTCGAGTTGTTACCTTTTTGGCTCGTTTTTTGAGTATGGCGATAATATCGTCTTTTGCCTGCTCCATCCCATGACGAATACCGATAGGATTAATACCTGTCTCAACATATTTCAAACCTTCTCGCACTAATGCTTGTGTGATAACTGCAGCCGTAGTAGTACCATCCCCAGCAGCATCATTGGTTTTTTCAGCAACTTCCTTAATGAGCTCAGCTCCAATATTTTCGTATTTATCGTCGAGTTCAATTTCTTTTGCGATACTCACACCATCATTGGTAATGGTTGGAGCACCAAAACCTTTGTCTAAAACAACATTTCTTCCTTTAGGACCAATCGTAACCTTTACGGCGTCTGCCACCGCATCAATTCCTGCTTTTACGGATTTTCTTGCTTCCGTAGAAAAACGAATTTGCTTTGCCATACTGTATGTATTATTTTTTCATTTATCGGTATTTATAATTCATGATTTACCAATAAAGAAAATCATTACGGATAAATTATTAGCACTCTTTATGTTCGACTGCTAATATTGTAGCGTGCTAGAGAATCTTGTCAAGATTTTTGATATTATACTTTAAATACAATAACGTCCCCATCACAAACAATATAATTTTTCCCTTCAGTTCTTAACTTCCCCTCTTCTCTTGCTCTATTCCATGACCCAAGAGAAAGAAGGGTATTCCAAGAAATTACTTCTGCTCGAATAAAACGATTCATAAAATCCGTATGAATAGCAGCACCCGCCTCTGGCGCGGTAGAATTTCTTTTTATTGTCCACGCTCGACTTTCTTGCTCTCCTGTTGTGAGAAAAGTAATAAGACCCAATACATCATATGCTTTTCGAATAAGTTGATCCAGATTTGTTTTTACTTCCAATTCTTTTCTTTCCTCATCTGTCATATCCAATATTTCTTCCTCCATCTTTATATCAAGTTTTATATGTTCAAGATTTTCCAATTCATCAGAAAGCGCTTCTTCAACATTACCCACATTAAAAACATATATCATAGGTTTTGCTGTAAGTAAGCCAAATTGTCGCATATATGACATTTCTTCATCAGGAAGTTTTGTGTGAATAGCCAAATTACCCTCATCCAAAGTTTCTCGTATCTTCTTACTTGCAGAAAATGCTTTCAGGGCATCCTTATCTCCTGATTTTGATTCTTTAGAAAGTCTATCTACATGTTTTTGTATAGTCTGAAGATCTGCAAGCATAAGTTCTGTTGAAATAGTATCCCTGTCTCGATGAGGATTTACCGAACCATCCACATGAATGATTCTTCCATCACCAAAAACTCGAACAACATGAACAATAGCATCGACCTCACGAATATTAGCAAGAAAAGCATTCCCCAAACCTTCTCCTTGCGAAGCTCCCTTTACCAATCCAGCAATATCAACAAATTCAACAACAGCAGGAACCGTTTTTTTACTTTGAGACATTTGAGAAAGTTTCCATAATCTTTCATCAGGAACTTTTACTATTCCAATATTTGGATCAATAGTACAAAAAGGATAATTATTTATATCTACAGGATTTCGAGTAAGCACCTTAAATAAGGTTGATTTTCCAACATTAGGAAGGCCCACAATTCCAACTTTCATATATGCACAAAAGATTAAAAATTATACACTATTTCTTCTCCTTATTTTTCCAAAAAAACATTTCTCTTACTCCTAAAGTGTGTCTTGTTTACCTACCCCTGTCAATGTTATGCTAGAAAAGTAAATGATTTTATAATTTTAATATCTCACATTTATGAATCCATCGATTTTTAAGTCTTACGATATACGAGGAATTTATCCAACTGATATAGATGAATCTTGTGCGTATGCTATAGGATTTTCAACTGCTGAAATACTCGGCCTTACAACCGTTGCTGTGGGAAGAGATGCCCGTGCTTCTGGGCCATCCCTCATGAAAGAACTCATTCGTGGACTCACTGACGCTGGATGTACTGTGATAAATATTGGAATGATAACCACTCCCATGCTTTATTTCTCTTCTTGGCAGCTTCCTGTTGATGGAGCTCTTTCTGTCACAGCTTCTCATAACCCCGCCGAATATAACGGCGTAAAAATTTGTCTCAAAAATGCTATTCCTGTAGGAGAAATGTCTGGACTTTTCGATATTCGAGACAGAGCCTTTTCTGGGAATTTCATTCCCGTGCAAAAAAAAGGTTCAGAAAAAACACAAGACATAAAGACTGACTATTACGAATATTTTGGTCAATTTGCCCATTTCAAAAACCAAAAATTTTCGCTTGTCATTGATTGTGCAAATACTATGGGAGTTCTTGAACTTCCTTTTTATGAAAAATTTCAAGAAAATATAAAAATACATCCTCTTTATTGCGATCTTGATCATCCCTATAGCGCTCATGAGGCTAATCCTCTTAACACAGAAACTCTCAAAGAACTTCAAGAAGTCGTAGTAAAGAAAAAGGCCGATCTTGGAATTTCTTATGACGGAGATGCTGATCGAGTAGGGTTTGTAGATGAAAAAGGAGAAATTATTCCTATGGATCTTGTAACAGGACTTATCGCTCGAGTACTTTTGGAAAAAAATCATGGAGCTACTATTCTTTATGATCTTCGTTCATCGGATTCTGTTAAAGAAGTTATAGAAGAAAATGGAGGAATAGCAAAAGAATGTCGTGTTGGACACTCTTTTATCAAAGCACAAATGCGAGAAGAAAACGCTCTTTTTGCAGGAGAACTTTCAGGACATTATTATTTTCAGGCCAATAAAAATGGTGAGTCTTCTACACTTGCAGCATTCACCCTTCTTAATCTTATGGCAGAAACAAAACTTCCTATTTCAGAACTTGTTGCGGATCTTCGTCGCTATCATCATAGTGGCGAAATAAACAGCGAAGTAAAGGATAAAAATATTGTTTTAGAAGAGCTTAAAACAGTCTACAGACAAGGAAAAATCTCTGAGCTAGACGGCACAAAAATTCGATTTTCCAATTGGTGGTTTAATGTTCGTCCTTCTAATACCGAGCCTGTACTTCGCCTTAATTTAGAAGCAAAAACGAAAACTCTCATGGAAGAAAAAACGAAAGAGATTCTCTCTATTATTAAAAAAGATTTTTAAAGGGGTTGTTACACCACTTCTTTCAGTAACAAAATCTTCAAATTTTTCACAAAAATTGTGAAAAATTTGTAAGGAATAGTTGAATATTCTGTCAGATTTTCATCGAAGTTATAGCGAGAGCTTGGGGATTGCAAGAAAAAATAGAAACTGGCCGAAACGTCTTAAAACTAAAAATTATTTTTCTCCGAAAGAAAAACAAAATCTTCCTCTCTTTTAGGGTGAAATATTATTTCTATATTTCTTCCTTGTAATCGAGAATATAATGTTTCTATCGTCAAAAAGTTTCCTTGTCTAAACCAATCAAAACTCAAAAGAACATCACTTGTTTGTTTTTTTGATCTTTTAAGTAAAGTAATATCAAAAATTCGAAGAATATCCAATATAATAGCAACAGCGTCTGGTACATAAAACGAATTTTTTCCCAATCGAATATAGGAAATAGAGTATTTTTTTGAAAGTCTTATGAGGACCCGAAAAAAAGGAAAAAAATAATGAATATGCTGATGTGTATTTAAACCGTCAGGATATTTTCCAAATTTTTTATAAAAAAGAAGAATTTGTTTTTCCCATTCTTGCTCCATCTTCTTTGAAAGATATTTTTTTGTGAACCAAAACTCATAGAGAAAATAAAGTCCCCTTCTCGCAACTGATCCACGACCCGACCCTTCTTGCTTCACTTCCGTTTCTGTATCCAAATGAATATCTAGCTTTGCATTTGATGCTACAAGACGTTGAATGTCATCTTCATTATATTCTCCATAGACTAAGCAAGAAATTCGATGAATTTTTTTTTGCTCAAGAAGAAAAAGTGTCCGATCATTTCCCAATCGACACATACCAAAGTCATCTGCTGAAATGCATATTTTTTTAGAAAAAACATCCATATTCTATCAAAGATATAAACCCATTTTCTCCTTTACCTCACAAATTTTTTCTTTTGCAATTTTTTTTGCATATTTCCTACCTTCTTCCAAAATATTCAAAACATCTTCATCGGAAATAGATTGGTATTGCTCTTGAAATGTTTCCAGAAAATCCACCACGATATCCGCTACATCTTTTTTAAATTCAGAGCATCCTTTATCTTTATATTCCAAGATAACATCTTCCAGTGTTCGCCCTGATAAAAGAGTAAAAAGGATAAGAAGGTTTTTAAGTCCTGGACGATTATCTTCGTATGTTATTCCCTTATCACTATCTGTTACCGCCCGCATAATCTTCTTTCTTGCCATCACAACGTCATCATCAAGTGCGATATAATTATATTCACTTGTTGCTGATTTTGACATTTTCTTAGTTGGATCATCAAGTCCCATAATACGAGAACCTTCCTCGATAACAAATGTCTTGGGAACAAAAAACGTATCTCCAAATTTTTTATTAAAACGACGAGCAAGGACTCGAGTAAGTTCAAGATGTTGCGTTTGGTCTTCTCCAACGGGAACGGTATCCGTACTATAGAGTAAAATATCTGCTGCCATAAGAACGGGATAATCAAATAATCCCACACTACTCTCTTCACGACTTTTTGCCTTATCTTTGAATTGAGTCATCTTTTCTAAATCACTCATCCTGGTAAGCGTATTAAGAATCCATGCAAGTTCTGTATGTTCTGAGACTTGGGACTGAATAAAAATATGAGCTCTTTCAGGATCAATACCAAGCGCCAAATAAGTCTTAGCTATTTCAAGAGTTTTTTCTCGCAAAATTTCAGGATTTTGAGAAACGGTTATAGCATGGAGATCTACCACACAAAACAAAGCTTCGAATTCTTCTTGAAGAGCTATCCATTGCCGAACCGCTCCAACATAATTTCCCAAATGAAGTCTTCCTGAAGGCTGAACCCCAGAAAAAAGTCTTTTTTTCATACTATAGGTTTCAAAACATTATAGTTTAAAGTATACTCGTTTTTCTTTTTTTAGCAAAAATAGAAAAATATTCTTTCTTAAAAAATAAAGAATTTTTTAAGACTTCTCAAACAAGTTTCTTCTTAATCTCCTATTGAAGTTTCCTTTTCCCTTACAGAAAATTTTATTTTTTCATCACTTTTGCAATAAGAGTATCTCTATCCAAAAAACCAAACTGCGTAGAGTCCATACTTCCAGCGCTATTTTCTCCAAGAATAAGATATCTATTTTCAGGAATGACATAGCCATAAGCACTTCCATAGCGTACCATTTCTTGGATATCTGATCGAAGAAAATTATAGGATTTTCCAGCACTATTCGTAAGTATTTCTCCATTTATTACCAAAGAAAATCTTTCCTGTTCTCTTTCGAAAAATTCATACGTATCACCAGGGAGTGCGCGTATACGTTTTATAAGAGGGAATTTATTTCCTCCATAAGAAACAAGTGCGATATCATTTCGAGAGGGTTTTTTACATTCAAAATATCCCATAAGAGCGGTCACCTCAGTTCCATCCAAAAATAAAGGTTCCATCGAATGACCTCGGACTGTTTTTATCTCTCGACTCACCTGGCAAGTTGAAGGGTGAGAAGAATTTTTTTCAAAAAGAAAAAAAGAAAAACCACCCATACTTATAAAAATAAAAAGAATAACAATCCTACAAAAAGTTTTATCCAAAAAAGAAAATCGAAGCATACCTGAAAAACCAAAAATAATCCCTACAAAAAGGAAGAAATCTTACTATATGATTTCTTCCTCATAACTGAAAAAATAAAAATTTACAAATTCTTTTTAACTGGATTTTTTGATACAGATACAGATACGCTGTTCTCCTAATGCGCCAGCGTTTCCGCATTCATAACCCGCAGTAGTAACAATTCTACAAGGATAATACCAATCTTTCTTCATATCTACTTTACCCCCTCCCTGTGAACAACCATTCCCCCATCTTTCAGGAACATAAAGTTTACCGTCGTCATTTGATATAAAAGCGACGCATCCCCCTGTTATACCGCTTCCCCCTCCCATTTGCGCATCAACATAATCTTTTGTCACCAAAGTATTCCCTGGATCAGTATCTATCGTAGAGTGAGATATAGCCTTCCCATTCACATCAAGCTTTGCTTGAGGATTTAAAGTTCCTATTCCCACTTTTCCATAAGCAACAATAAGTCCATTTGTTATTGTATTGAGTGTAGAAATCACAAGATTCCCTTTTTTTTCTTGTCCGGTAGCACTTGTTGTAAGAGGTCCACTTATATTTCCACTAGGAGGAGGTAAAATAGGTTCAGTCCAAGCACGAGCAATTTGAAGTCCTGTTCCAAATACTACACCAAAAACAATAACAGATACCCAGTAAGTAAAGGATGATACATTTTTTTTCATAATTCTTTTCTCTTATTTTTTTATAAAACTTTTATACATTTATTTTCTTTCATTGAGAGCCTTTTGTAATTCTTCCTCGGAATATACTTTCGTTTCAGCTTCTTTTCTTTCATCTAAAAGAGTCCGTATTTCTTCTTGGGAAAGTTCATTTTTTTGATCTCCTTCCGGAAGACGTTTATTCAAAGCCTCTCGAATTTCCTCTTCTGAATATACTGTCTCGTTATCTGTATATACTTTCAAAGACTCCTTTTTATCTCCATTCCCTTGATTACTATTCCCTTTCCAAAACAAAGCCAAGAGAACGAAAATAATCATTATAAACAAAAGGAAAATAAGAAAGGCTGAAAGATATTTTTTCTTTTTTATTATCATAAAATTTTTACTATAGTATCTATTTATTAAAAATTCTTTCTTCGTTCTTTTGTTTATGGCGTTACTTCCATATATCGAGCACACTGCGATAATCCTTTACTATCATTACAATCCTCAGAAGTACCACACGATCCCTCACATTTCCATGTCCAACGTCCTGAGGAATAATCTAAATTCTTAACCGTTCCTGTTAGGCAAAATTCGCGATCATCCTCCCCTAAAGAACCCTCTGCACATTTTAAATTCGTTCCACAGCGTCCATCTTCAGTGACTTGTTTTGTAGCCGGACAATCCAAATCCTTTCCTCCATTTTCTCCAGGACATTGCCATATAACAGGAATGGCTGAGGTAGGAAATGAAGGCGTTGTTGGAATAGACATTCCTTTATCACAAAAAGTATCTCCCGGAGAATACGCAGTCTCAGAACAAAGATAGTTTCTTTTAGCAGTTCCGCATTTTCCGTCTGTAGGAATTCCTATATAACGAAAATCGATCCAACCAAGCTCATCCGACCATGCATACGTTCCTTCAACTCCAAATTTTGTTACATCCACCCCATAGCCTGAACCACTTAATTTTATCCAACCACTCCATCCTCCAGAATTAATCCCTTCATTTTGTATCGAAAGAATCCTTGCCCAACCAGTAAGAAGATTTCCCTCTCTTTGTGCTGGATGATTAGGCCCTGCTGGATAAGGTCCTGTGGGTTGAAAATCAATCCAACCGTAATATTCGCTCCATCCATATCCTGAAACCGCTCCGTCAGCAGGAGGAATTATTACTTTGTATGTCGAGCCTCCTCCTATATTTTCATTTGTAGCACTTATCCAACCCATACCATCATATCCAGGAGGATTTGTTGGTGCAACTCCCCCTCCCCACATCCACTGACTTGTTTGAGCTTGAGCGGAAAAAGGAAGTATGAAAAAATTAAATACAAAAAATCCAAAGAAAAAAAGAAGATTCTTTTGTTTCATACTCAATATATTTTTATTATTTATTTTCATAGAATTTTTCTTTTATAAGAATATCACAAATAATATCTTTCTCCAAAATAGTAAGACTCACAAAAAAGTATACCTTTTTCAAGGTATACTTTTTTAAAAAGAAAAAGATTTCTTATACTTCCACTACAACAGGAAGAATCATTGGACGTCTTTGTGTTTTTTGAAAAAGAAATTCTCCAATTTGATCCCTAATAGCATTTTCTACAAATCGAGGATCTAACTTAGTATCTTTGGACGTTGTTCTTTTTATAATATCGCCTACACGACGTTTCGTTTCATTAACCAAGTCAAAGTTTTCTTTCACAAGAATAAATCCTCGAGAAGTTACTTGCATATTCCCAACAACCTCTTTGGTCTTCGAATCAAGAATGATAGTTATGGCAAACATACCATCTTCAGAAAGCATTTGTCGATCACGAAGAACTACGTGCCCAATATCTCCAATACCAAGTCCGTCGATGAATACATAGCTAGAATCAGCTTTTTCTTTAAGAACTTTAGGTCGTTCTCCTTTTTTAAAGTCAATTACGTTTCCGTTATCCAAAACAAATACATCTTCCACAGGATAACCAATTTCTACTGCTCGTTTTTTAGCTTCTTTGAGAAAAAAATGATTAGCATATACAGGAAGGAAATATGAAGGTTTGATCTGACGAATCATTTCACGAATATCTTCAGCTGTAGAATGTCCACTCATATGAATATCCATAATATCGCTATGGATTACATTCTCGCATTTTCGATAAAGATTATCTTTTAATCGTTGCACACTTCGTTCATTTCCAGGAATAACCGACGAAGAAAAAACGATCGTGTCTGTTTTTTGCAAAGTAATAAATCTATGATTCCCCGTAACGATTCGATTAAAAACAGCATTCGCTTCGCCTTGAGCACCGGTGCAAATAACCACAATTCTATTTTCGGGATATTTATGAATATCAGAAACCGGAATAAGTGTATCTTTTTGAACATTAAGATAACCAAGCTCTCGAGCGATTTCAATATTGGTTCGCATACTATACCCATCAAGAGCAACTTTCTTTCCAATCTTTTCCGCGTAGCTCAAAAGATAAGAAACGCGTTTAATCTGAGAAGAGAATGTTCCGATAATAACTCGTCCGGGAGCTTCCGCTATAAGATCTTCGAGATTTTTTTGCACTTGTTTTTCAGATTTAGGAGGATTTTTATTGATAGCCCCCAAACTTTCAAGCATTAAAATGGTAGGTCGAGGAAGTCGAGATAAATGAGTATACGAAATATTATTTTTTTCTATAGAATCATGTCCGATAGTCCAATCTCCGAGATGAACAATTGTTCCAGCGTCGGTAGCAAGAACAACTCCTATAGCATCCATAATCGAATGTTCAACATCGAAAAATCCTGCTTGAAATTGGCCAAGTCGGACAGTATCTCGAAAAGATTTTACATGGATAACTTTAAGTTTTGACGCTGCATTAGGATTATGTTCTTCTATTTTTCTCTTCAACATAGCAATAGTAAGATCTCTTCCCACAATAGGAGGATACCCCAATTTTTCCAAAAGAATCGGTGCTGCGCCAATATGATCTAAATGACCATGAGTAAAGATTACCCCTCGGATACGACTTTCTTTTCCTTTTAAATAATCAATATTAGGAACGATATAATCGATACCGGGCATATCTTCTTCAGGAAACTGCATTCCCATATCTACAATAACAATATCGCCATCATATTCAAACACTGCCATATTCCTTCCCACCTCTTCTTGTCCCCCAATAGGAATAACTCGAAGTGTTTTAGGCTTTACAGGTGGAACAATTTCCACTCTTGATTGATCTTGTCTTGTTGTAACACGGTCTGCACCTCCTCGAAGTGTGTGCGTTGAACCCCCAAAAGAATGAGATGGCGTTCGCTTTTGTTGCCCACCTCTTCTTCCCCCTTGCGCAGATCTTTTTCTTTGTGGTGTATTTTCATTCTGTGTCGGGGATGCTTGATTCGTTCCACTACTCACATTTTTAGCTTGATTCTTTAACGGAGATATCTCCGTTTTTCTTCTTTCAACAGATTTTTTCGCATTAAGTGTGTGCCCTTCTTTATCCTGAGGGTTCACTTTTTTTGGCGATGTTTTTCTGTCTCTTCGTATAGTATCTATAAACATATTTTCATTCTCACTGTTTAGTATTGTAATCACTTAAAAATAGAAAGAAATTTCTTTTAAAAAGTCTTATTCTATTCATCAAGGATAGAAAAATGAACCTTTTTATCAAAAGCGAGGAAATTTGATAAAAAATATTTCATTTCTCTATCCAAAAAATTCGTGGGGATAGAGAGATTTGAACTCTCATAACATTGCTATTATCAGCCCCTGAAGCTGACGCGTCTACCAATTTCGCCATATCCCCGAAGAGGTAAATTTTACAAAAAATAGTACCTCTTATCTATCAAATTAAAGCATTTTCTTAAATGCTTCAACCATATCCACAGGTGTTGGATCTATATCATAAGCGAGTGCCAAATAATACGAAACCCAGTCACCAAAAGAAAGCGTCGAGAAAAGTTTACTATATACCGTATTTCCAGAAATGTCAATAATCTTAACTTCCCTTCCTGCTTTTTTCATTAATTGCGAAAAGACTTCAAACCTACGAAGGATTCTCGGATCTTCATCCTCATCACGAAGCAAAAAGAAAGAAAATTCAGCTTGAGGATACGTAAATCCAACCATCTCATTATGATTAAGTTCTGGAAAATAATTCCAAAAAGCAGGAGTTTTTGCATTTTCATTTATCTTTATCTTCCAAGTCATCGCCAAAGCTCGAAATCTTTCCGAAGAATATATAATTGGTGTTTTACCCTTCAAAGATTCTCCTATTTCCTTGGCTATCATTTCTTGATTCTCAATGCATTGTTGCATATTTTTTGCTTCAGAAAGAATCTCTTCACGAAGAATTTCCGGAAGAATACCACTACGAATCAAAATGCCAATAAGTACAGAGAAAAAATGACCTGACGCCATCCGTGGCTGAAAATTCAAAAAAGGAATAGGAAGTTTTACAAAAGGAATATCTAATTCCAAACATCGACGTTCTAATGTTCCTCCACTTGATACACCAATAAGAGGAAATCCTTTTTTTGCAATAACTTCCAATGCTGAAAGCGTTTCTTCTGTATTTCCAGAATGCGAACATATAATATGCAATGTTTCCTTGGAACTTTCCAAAGGAGTTTCATAAGAACGAAAAGATGAAAAAGGAATATAAGGAAAATGTAAGCGAACCGCCGCATCTCGAATATAAATATCCGTTATATCACAAGGAAGGGCACTTCCTCCCATACCAAAGACTAGGATTCGCTTATAAGGCTTTACTAAAGGTATAATTTCTTTCGTGGCATTATCTACAGTACAGAAACCTTCTTGAAATTGAGCATATTCTTCAAGAATAACTTTTCGCATATTTGAAGGATCTTTTTCTCTATTTTCCATAGTATTTCTTTTTTAAAACTTTAAAGATTTCTCCTTTATGTGTTTACTTTTTCCAAATACGATTTGTTTTTATATACCAATTTTCAATATCGTAAAACCTATTAGCGTCTTCGGTGAGCCTCTTTAAGGTAACTCCTTGAATACTTTTATCCAAAGGATATATGTATGAGGGAGAATAAAGATAGAGAGCAGGACTCTCTTCCGCAAAAATGCGTGTAGTTCCTTCTGATGCCTTTTTTCTTTCTTCATCGTTTTGTGAAATAAGAAGCGTATCAAGAAATCCATCGAGTTCATCATTTTTGTACACTGAAAAATTCAATCCTGGATCCTTTGTTTTAGTAGAATGCCAAAAGGGAGAAATATCGGGAATGAATGTTGTCATGTGGGCGTAGAGCAAAGAATCATATTCTCTAGGTTTCATATAATTATTAAAGAGATCATGATCAGGAAGGACTTTTACATTGACCCTTACTCCTATAACCTCCCACTGTGATTTCAAAGCATCTGCAGTAACAGAAAGATCCTGAATAATATCTCCTGTATACATATCAAATTCAATACGAACTCCATTCTTCTCTCGCACACCATCAGCTCCCAACTTCCAACCATTCTCTTCTAAAAGATCTTTTGCTTTTTTTTGACGATCTTCAAATGATTCTTCCGTGAAGCTTTCTTCCAAAAAAGGTCCTCGAACAACCTTTCCTTTTCCAGAAAGAATATCTTCAACAATTTTTGTACGATTCGTGGCAAGATTAAGTGCATTTCTTACTTCCTTATAGGCAAGAGATTTACTTTTTGATTGATTAAAATACACAACAAAAAAATGAGGTACTTCAATAGCATGAAGATTAAGACGTTCAACGTGATCTCCTAATTCTTGAAGGTCAGAAGTATCAATGCCACTCAAACCCTTCACTTCTTTATTCTTATAAGCCTGACGCAAAGACTCTCTATCTGGATAAAATTTAAAAATAACTTTTGAAATATTTGGTTTTTTTCCATAATATTTAGCAAAGGAAGAAAGTTCATAAATAAGAATCTTCCCTTCAGTGTCCTTTTGAGATTGCTCGAAACGATAAGGACCAGTCCCTATAGGCTCTAAGTTGGAAGGGTGAAGTGCAAAGTTTTGGGGAGGAATACTTTCCCAAATATGTTTTGGTAAAATTCCCACAGTAAGATTTTCTTTAAAATTTGCCCTCGGACTTTGTAAAGTAAAAATAGCTTGATAATCATTTTCTCCTCTTTTTACACTAACATCAAGCCAAATATTTCTAAAAGGACTACTATATTCAGCATTCTTTATTGTATCAATTGTAAAAGTTATATCATGAGCATTCAAAGAAACTCCGTCATGCCAAAGAACGTCTTCTCGAAGCTGTACGGTATAGGTTTTTCCGTCTTCAGAAACTTCCCAGCTTTTTGCAATATCTTCTATGAGGTTTCCTTGCGCATCATATTTTAAAAGTCCAGAATAAACTAATCGAGAAATTTCATGATCTGGGATATTTGCTTTCGAAAATATTGGATTGATACGATGAGGATTTCCTATTGTTCCCTCTATATACGTCCCTCCTTCTTTAGGGATGGCTATAGTAAAATGTTTGTAAACCAAATTTCCCCAATAAAAAATAGAACTTGCAATAAGAATAAATAAAGAACCCACGACAAGTTTTTCGCGAAAAGAAAACGAACGAAGAGCCCCCCACCATCCGAGGGTAAATCGACTTACAGAAGAAGTGCTTTTTCGATACAACGACATAGGCGCGTATTCATTTTTCCAAAATCACAATAAATCTCTACGAGACGGTCCAGACATTTGCCAGAGACAAAGCGAGAAACGCAAAAGAAAGGAAGATTGATATACGGACAAGAAACTTTTCAAATCCCCGCTTTGTGTGGTAACTTGAAAAAGAATCTCCCCCAAAACCTCCCCCAAGACTCGACCCACGATTTTGCATAAGTATGGAAACAATGAGCAAAAGAGATACAATCACTTGAAGAACTTCTAAAGTATGCATAATATATAAAGAGAAGATTCACAATCATTTATACGTAAAACATAGTTAACAGTACCAATCTCTATGAAAAAAGTCAACGACAAATCAGAAGATGTTATAAAAAAACCTTTGAAAGAAAGGATTATTGTTATTATGGCAGGTGGAACAGGAACAAGACTTTGGCCCATTTCACGATCGTCAAAACCCAAACAATTCCACACACTTCTTTCTTCGAAAACACTTCTTCAGGAAACATATGAACGAGCTCTCTCAATAGTACCAAAAAATAATATCTACATCTCTACCACAAAGAGATACCAGGATCTTGTTTTTCAAAACATTCCCGATATTTCACAAGATCATCTTATTATCGAACCCGCTCAACGAAGCACTGCTCCCGGAATAGCACTAGCCGCACTTGAACTTTCCTTTCTTCATAAGGATGCCATTATAGCAACCATTGCTTCAGATCATGCTATTGGCAATATCAAAGAATTCTCCGATGCACTTAAGACATCTTTTGAGGCTATTGAAGAATTTCCTGATAGCATTGCAACTCTCGGTATTAATCCCACGCATCCCTCCACAGCATTTGGATATATAAAAATTGGAAAAGAAATAGAAAATACTTTCACAAAACGTGTTTTTCATGCTGACGCTTTCAAAGAAAAACCCCAAATTGCAACCGCGAAAAGATACCTTTCTGGATGGGAGTATCTTTGGAATGCGGGATATTTTGTTTTTATTCCAGGATCACTCTTAGAACTCGTGAAAGAATATGCACCTACTATTTGGAAACCTCTTAGAAAAATTAATAAAGAACTCCAAAAACCACATCCTTCCAAAAAAACTATTGAAACTCTTTATCTTACTATGCCAGAAGATCCTATCGATACTGCCATTATCGAAAAAATGCCCAAAGATAAAAGACTTGTTATCCCGACTGATCTTGAATGGGATGATATTGGAAACTGGGAAGCGCTCTATGACTTTCTCAAAAATCGATATAATTCCTCTATCGTTGCCAAAGGAAATCATATTGATTTAGGAAGTAAAGAATGTTTTATTTCTGGCCAAAATAAACTCATCACCACACTCAATCTCAAGAATATTGTTATTATAGATTCTGAAGATGCTATTCTCGTAGCAGATAGAAAAACTGTAGGAAGCGATATCAAGAAACTTATTGATAAACTCAAAAAAGAAGGTAAATGTCCCTACCTTTAAAATCTTTTATATCTCTGTTCGACTTGAAAATCGAAAAGTATTTTCTTTAAATTTTTCAAATATCCGAGGCCCATGGGGATCGGGAAGGAAAATTAAAGCATCATCATTAGCTACAATGTAACTTCCTAGTTCATTTGTTTTTGGATTTTTGAGAATCTTTTGTTTTTGCCAAACTCGAAGTTTTTTTTCAAGGATTCCCCAAAAAGGAATAGCTTCCAAAAAACGCTGAAGAATTTTTCCTAAAGAATTTTTCTCTAAACAAATCATATTTTTGGCTCGAGGAATTTCCCAAAGAGGAAAAAATGATCGTATCCACAAATTTTCCCTTAAGAATCTTTCAAACAATCTTTCATTACACAAAGGAAGAGAAAGGATATATTCCTTGGCGGAAAAAAGATCTCGTAATTGAAGAGAAAGAGCTCCATCGGAAATGAAATGATTAAGACATATTCTATCTTTAATATAATGAGCATATCTTCTCTTCCCCAAAAGCTGCGTCACAAAAACCATAAGAAAACGAGCTGTCCAAATATGCCCTCGTCGGACAACTATTAAAACATCCCAATCACTATTTTTTGTTGCATTTCCAGACGATAATCCACCAGTAACAATAATTGATCGAATAAAAGGAATGTATCGCAAAAAAGAAGCCCAGGAATGAAGTTTCCAAAGTTTCTCATCTGAAATTTTTTTATTCTTTTTTCTTATCTCATGTTCTTCTTTTTTTGAAGAAATTATATAGAATCCTTCAGAAAAAACTAAGAAATTTTCTCTCACAAGATCATCTAAAACTCGAAGAATTTCACTATAGGAAACATTTCCCGGCTCCAAACGATGAGAATTTTCTCCAAAAAGATATTGCGTGTCCAAACAAAAACGCCAAATTTCTAAAGCTGTAAGTGATTTTTCTATCGCGTCAAAGTAACATACCGTAGAAAGAATGTTCTTTCGAAGTTGATTTCTTGGAAAAGATTTCTTTATCGAATGCTCAATCATAATTGTTTTATCTCGCTTATTTCTTTTATAGGGCTGTCGATATTCTCCTTTCGTAACGAAACTTGGAAATTGTAGTAAAAAGCGGAGCTTGGCAATAATTCTTTCATCCAACCGAAATACAATGATACGCTATTTTCTTTTCCTTGTCATCCATTTTTTATGAAAATATTTGCCTTTTTAAAATTTTATTAGAGCTATTCCAAATTTCGAAAGAACATTTCTAGAAGATTACGCATTTGATCGCTCTGTTTTCTAGATACATGAATTTTTCCTAAATTTTCTATAGCATTCGTGGCAAATAATCGAAATAATTTTATATTATTTTTTTCTATTTCTAATCCTACACTTTCTATTAAAGAACAATTGCTACATAAAATTCCTCCTTGTTGTATACCAAAGAAGAATTGCTCACCTTCAAGTTTTTCCAGACAAGAAACGCAACGCGATATTTCAAAAGAAAATCCCATATGAGAAAGTAATTGAAATAAAAAACCACTTCCCATTAAAGAGAATCTTTCTTCTTTTCCAAGGATTGAAAAATGTTTTGCTTTTTTTAAAAAAGACATCAAAAGGTCAAAAATATTTTCATTCTTATCATGCTCTACTGTATATCGATTCATGTAATAGAGAATATTCATCATTTCATGCGCAATGGGAAATATCAGATCTTCTTCAAAAAAAGATTGTTCACAGAAAGCAGACGTCACTCGACCCATGCCCCGTGATCGCATAATCGAAACGGAAGACAACATTCCAGTTTCTAAATGAGAAGAAAGTTTTGCTCCATTTTTTCTACTTCCAGGGGCTTTTACAACAATTTTTCCTTCTTCTTTTGTATACAAAATATACATTCGATCAGCTTCTCCGATATCTTTCTTTCCCAAAATAATAGCTGAATATCTATACTCCATACACAATCTGCTTCTCTAAACTTTTTCAAAAGATATTTAAGAATATTCTTTCTTTATACTCTAGATAAGATCTTTTTGAAAATTTCTTTTCTTCTTTTATGAATATGAGTTAAGAAAGTTTTCCACCAAAGGCGGGTCAAATCTCCATTCCTCGAAGACTCATCGATCGAAAAGATAAGAAGAAGAAGAAGAAGGAGGAGGAATCACTGCTCACAAAGACAAAAAGGCAATAAATCTCTCCCCTCCTACCCTCCCGTCCAAGCAAAGATTTCTTTGAAGTTCTTTATGATGAGTTCTACAACAGATTCTTTTGTTTGTGGTGTAAGGGTGATGTAGTCTTTGGTTATGGTTTCATTCCCACTCAGATCTTTTACTATGACTTTGTAAGAGTAGAGAGTTCCTGGTTTCCAAGAGGTGAGTACAATGATGTGATTCTTTGTTGGGGAAGAACTTACATTCACTGTTTTTTCTTCTCCTGCTCTTCCTTCTTTGTAGATGAGGGAGGAAGAAGCATCTTCATCTGTTTGCCAGTTAATAATCATTTGTACTTTTCCGTTTTGTGAAAGAGCGGAGTCGGTAGAGACTCTTTCTACTGTAGGAGAAGTTTCATCTTTTTGCATAGTGAATTCTATCTCATCAGAGAGAGTTTCATTTCCCATATCATCTCTGACTCGTACAGTAAGAACGTAGTTTTCTCCAGGAGTGAGTTCTTTGAGGGTGAGGGAGTGAGTTTGGAGGAGGGAGGGATTTCCTTCACTCTTTTGATCTTCTTCTTTGTTTTTGTTTTTGTAGGTTACAAGAGAGTCGGTAAGAGTATCAGTAAGGAAGTTTACTTTTGCTTCTCTGTCTGAAAGAACTTCTATCTTGATTTCTTTGATTTGTGGTGGAGACTTTGGTTCAAAGGTAGAGTCGGAAGAAGAGAAGAGATTTTTTGATTCATCTTCTCCTTTTACTCGGAAGTGGTAGGTAGAGTTTTCTAAAAGATTGTTTATGATAATTTCATGATCTTTTTTGAGTTCTTCACTTTTTCTTGTTTGTCCATAGTTTTCTGTGTTTCCATATTCAACAATAGAGGTAGTGGGAGTGGAAGTTTTCCATGTGATAGTTGTTTCCCCTATTTGTTTGGAAGAAGCTTTAATGGAAGAGATGGAAGAAGGAGATTGCGTTTGGAAGGTTTGTTGGGAGGAGGTGCCTATGTTTCCGGCGGTGTCGGAAGATCCTGTGGAGAAGAAGTATTTAGTAGATGGGATGAGACCTCGCAGAGTTACGGAGTGGGAGGTGGTGTATTTGGTGGGGTCGAAGTTGACAAGACTGTCACCACCAAATTGAAGAGTCTCCTTCGTCGTCCCATATCTCACCTGTGAGTTTGAAACTTCATCCGTCTCCCAACTCACCACTGCACTCTCTCCTGTAATGTCTTTGACTTTGACTCCTGAGATAGAGGGAGGAGTAGATTCTGCTTGTTCACTTCCACTGTCTACTTGTTTGAGTTTTGTTGTGAAGCTTTTTTCTTCACTCTCTATGAGGGTTCCAAGATTATCTTCACAAAGAAGTTTGTAGAAGTAGGTTGTGTTAAAGATGAGTCCTCCAAGATGCAGGGAATGGAGTGTGTCATAGATTCCTGTCGCTTCTGTTTGAGGAACTTCTTGGTAGTTTCTTGATTGGGTTCCATATTCAAGGATGCAGTTTGCTGCTTGATCCGTCTGGAAGGTTATGACTGCTTTTTGATCAGTGAGTACTTTAGGAGGATCACTGATAGTATGAATCTTTGAAAGAGGTGCATGATTGTATTCTGGATCTAAGGTTGTTTTCATTGTTTGTATATCACTCTGTGATTCGTTTTGATTGATATCTTTAACACTCACTTGATATTCATACTCTGTATCAGGAGTAAGAGTATCGAGTACCCTGTAGTGAGATCTATCGTATGTTGTTCCTTGTTCTGTTTGTGTGAAGGTAAGGCTTCCTTTTTTTCTGTACTGAAGGAGGAAGGATGCTTCTTCATCTGTGTTTGCTGTAATAACTGCTTTGTCATTTGAGATAAGAGATGTTTGAAGATTCGTTATGGTAGGAGGTGTTTCGTCGAGTGTTGTAGAGAATTGAAAATAGTTTCCTCCATTATTGTCATTGGCAATGTTTCCTTGTGAGTCGGTGGAGGTAACGTAGAAATAGTAGGTGGTTCCTTGAGTAAGAGCATCTAAGGTTACTTGATGATTTTTTGTAAGAACACTTGATCCGGAGAGAGTGATAGGATCGATAAGAGATCCATTCTTGTTTTCACTGTAATGGAGTACAGAGTCTGCAGGGACATTCGTATTCCAGAATATGGTTGCTTGTGTGTTAGAAGCACTTGATACCGCTACACCACTGATAGAAGGTCCAGGATTCGTTGTGACTTCATATCCATTGCCATTATTGTCATTGACTCCGGTATTGCCTTGAGGATCAGTAGAGGCAACTCTAAAGAAGTAGGGAGTGTTTGGTGTGAGGTTGGTAAGAGTGACTCTATGAAGTCCTGATTGTGCTTGGGTGTCAGCATAGGTAGAGACTCCTGTTTGTTTGGTATAGGTGTTGGGAGTGGTTGCATATTCTACACGAGAGTCAGAGAGTTCATCTGTTTCCCATGTGATAGTTACGGTTGTGGTGTCTTTAGATTCTACGGTTACGTTTTGTAGAACAGGAGGGGTTTGATCTGATCCTCCTCCACCTTCTCCGAAGTCTTGAATACCATTTGCTTTCATCGTAACGGTTTGTGAGAAGAAAGAAACATTTCCTGGTGTGTCTGTTGTCTTTGCTTTGTAGGTGTAGAGAATGTCTGGTTGTGGGGTAGCATCAGTAAGGAAGTTTGTTGTTCTTGAGGTTATGATATTTTGAAGCGTATAGGTAGTAGCGTCATCACTTCTATAGAGTTTGTAGTTTCCGAATCCTGTTGGAGGTTCTTCTATTGTTTTGAATCCTACGAAGGCTCGGTATTCTGGAGGGGTAAGAAGCATATTACTCGTATCTTGAGAAATGACTCGTGTAGGAGTTTCTGGAGTAGTTGTGTGTATGGTTTGTGTTTCATTCCCGTATTGATCTTTGAAGCGAGTATAGACAATGTCGGGATCAGTTTCGAGTTTTATTGTTACCGTTGCATTAAAAGGTTCCCAAGGAGAGTTGGTAAGGTTTTCGTCAAGAGAAATCTTCATCTGTGTTGGAGAGTCATCACTGACTCCAAGAGTAAGAACAGATGTGGTGGAGGGAATGGTGAGGTCTTGAGTGGAAGCATCAACAAGGAGGGAGGGATTGGTGGGAGTTTTTGTATCGAGGGTGTAGTTTACTGAAGTCATGGTGTATGAAGCAACTTGATACGAAGCGATGAGTCGAACTCTGGAGGTAGAAGAGAAATGTTCAGGGATATCTGTTTTTGGAATCCATACCAGACTTTTGTTTCCTGTAGATACATTGAGTCCGATATCCCCTGTTACACTTACTGCTTCTATCCATGTACTTCCATTGAAGTATTCAAGAGTGAGTGTTGTATTGTTTTGGATAGTAGGTTGAATCTCATAGTCATAGGAAATGAGAACCTGTCCGAGTGTAGCTTCTTGGTATGATTGAGAAACGGTAATGGAGGTAAGAGGTCTTGTGTCTATACCAAAAGGATCACTTACAAGGAATTTGTTATTGTTTGCTGCTTCATTGTCTGTAATGGTGAGTCGTATGCGTACATTGTTTGTTTGTGTATTAAGACCGAGTTGTTGTTGAGCGTTCCAATTAATGGAATAGGTTTTGTAGGTATCGGTAACTTTATTCTCCATGATAGTATCAGCGTTTTGATCAGAAATATCTCCTCCAAAGGGTGCGCTGTTGTAGGTAAAGAATGAAGAAGAGATGGTATGCCAGCTTGATCCATCATCAAGAGAATATTCAAAGGTAGGAGTGATGTAGTTGGGAGTATAGGTTCCTGTTTGTGTATCGATATCTTGAATACTGTAGGTAAAGGTAATGGTATCATTGGGAGTAGATTGAGAAGCACTTACTGATTCTATTTCAGGAGGAGCGTTTACAACATAGGAAACACTTACATCATCGACTTGAGGTTGAGAAAGAAGGTCAGGAGAAGAAAGATCTACTTTGTATTGAAAGAAGCGATCTCCTATAGTATCTCGTAGAGTATTAGGGATAGAAGAAAGAGAGCAGATAACATTGATTCCATTCTTTGTACATCCTGAGGTAAGAGAAGAAGCAGTGGACTGTGCAAGTTGTGTCCAGGGGGAAGAAGAAAGATTTTCTTTCGTTCCTGCAGTTTTGAGAGAGATGGTTACGGTTGTATTTGCTGGGAGTATTTCATTTTCTTTCCATTCTATTGTTCCCATGACATTAGCATCACTACTGGAATCAAATGCTGAAGAGATAAGAGAACCAGCAAGGTATCCAGATTTAAGTGAACCTGCGCTTCCATCAGTTGCAGGTGCGGTAGCTCCTTTTGTTCCTCCGAGTGTTTGAATCGTTTGATTGGTAAATGTTTTGTTTTCATAGGCATAGGCGATTCTTCCTCCTCCCCCTCCTCCTCCACCACCTTGTCCCGCCCCACCATTGGCTTGAAGCTTTCCACCGTTTATGGTGAAGTTTTTTGCATAGAGTATGTTTATAGATCCTCCTGATCCTCCTCCACCATTGGTGAGTCCAGCGCTACCGTTACTGGATATGGTTCCATAGAGGTTGAGATTGTTATTCGTTCTGATTCGTATATCTCCTCCTCCTGTTCCTCCTGTAGACTTTCCTCCTCCACTTCCAAGATCTTCGGGAACAAAGTCATTTCCATAGGTGTTAGGGGAAGTTGCTCCATCACTACTATTTCCTCCTCTTCCTCCATATGTTCCTCCTGATCCATATCCAAGAGAGCCTGTTGTTCCTGCTCCTGTTCCAAGAGTAGGAGTGTAACCTTTCGTGTTGGTGTTTATGGATGCTCCTGTACCACTTACTCCATGAATAGTGAGATTGGTAGAAATGAGAGTTCCTGTTCCATTGGCTACTATGTGTGAGGTGTCAGTAGAAGAGTTAAGAGTTCCTATGGTTATGTCTCCTGTAGTGTTAAGAGTGGTTCCTGTAGGAATGGCAAGAAGTCCTTTGTTTTTTACAATGATGTTTCCGAGAGAGAGGGAGTTGTTGGTGAAGTTGTCTTGGGGGATGAGGGTTTGGGCTGAAGTGGAAATGTTGTTGTTGTCTATGGTGAGGGTGCCATTGTTGGGGCCTTGAGAGACAGTTTCAGTGTAGATGGTTCCGGCAGCTCCACCCACTCCAAATGATTGCATTGTTACTAATCCGAAATCGTTTCCAGAGGTAAGTTTGACAGCAATACGTCCACCTGCACCACAAGGAGATTGAGCCCCTTTGGTAATTATACTTCCCGAACCAGAAAGAGTTTCTGTAATAATATTAACAGATCCGCCTGACCCCGATCGAGATCCGTTATAAACAGTTGAGCTTGAACTAACAATTCCTGCTATATTTGTATTTCTTGAAACTGTTAATTGAATAGACCCACCACCATACACATTTGTTCCCCCACCACTGCCATAGTTAACTGGTGAAGTAATAGACCCATAAGTAACGCCCAAAGGAAGGGCTTGACCACCATAAGATCCACAATATGGATTTGTTCCTCCATAACCCGGACCACTACCATATCCCTTATCATCAGCATTAATTTGTCCTCCGGTTTGAATGTCAAGGTTTCCTCCTATGTCCATAAAAAGACGATGGGTCTCGGAAGAATAGTCACTGGTATGAGTAAGATAACCATTATTGAGAATCGTAACATTTCCGGTAACAGTGAATTTGTTTGTTGGGGATCCGTTGGTAATAATAAGTTGTGTCTGAGCTGATCCTCCACCGAGAGTAAGATCTCCAGTGATGGTATAGGGAGCGTAAAAATTGTAAAAAAGAGGAAGAGAAAAAGAATGGGTATTTAATGGAGGGATAAAAGTTCCACCATTTACCATTATTCCACTTATGGGAGTGGCGTCTGTTGTGGTAATTGTTACATTACTAATATCCAACGTCGTTCCTGTTGGTACACTGATTTGTCCTTTGTTTTTTAGGACAAGATTTTTAATCGTCCATGTTTGTGTTGCGGGAATAGCGGTAAAAACGGAAGAATTTTGATTGTTATTATCAATAATTACCGTTCCATTCCCCTCTCTTTGACTTGCCGTTTCAGTGTAGATGGTACCGGCTGCTGCACCACCATAACCATATGCCCGCATCATAACAGATCCAAAATTATTACTAGACGTGAGCTTTATAGCAATACGACCACCCCCCCCAATTCCCTGCGAAGTCCCATATGAAGCTACTACTCCATCCGCACGAATAAGACCAGAGCCGTTAAGTGAACCTGTTTTTAAAGAGATAGTTCCTCCTGAGCCACACCGATTTGCAGATGAAATACTACTAGAAGCAACAATCCCATTAATCGTTGTTTCTCCGACAACTTCAAGAACAGTAGAACCCCCGCCAAGCGTCCCATTGCCAGCGCCTCCGCTTCCTATATTTACGGGATCAGAGATTGACCCATAAGTATCGATAAAAGTAGAACCACAGCCACCTTGTCCACCATAAGAAGCGCCTTGACTTGAACAGCCCCCATTTCCTGGTCCACTACTATATCCTTTAACATCCACATTAATCTGCCCTCCTGTCTGAACATCGAGATTCCCTCCGATATCCATAAAGAGTCTATGGGTTTCTGTAGTAGTGTTTGCGGTGTGGGTAAGGTAACCATTGTTGAGAATCGTAACATTTCCTGTAACATTCAATTTTTTGTTTGTATCATTTCCGTTGTACCCATTACTCATAGTAAGAGTAGAAGTTGATGCTCCTCCTCCAAGAGTAAGAGATTGTATAGTAATGGTTCCACCATTTACATCGAGTGTAGGTTGATTCGTTCCTGTGTAATTTATAACAACATCATCTGTGCTTGTAGGAACAGTTCCTGTATTCCAGTTCGTTACTGTAGTCCAAGCAGTGCTTGTTGTTCCTGTCCAGGTTACAGTGGAAGCATGAGTAGGAGAAGAAAAAGAAAAAAAGAAAACACAAAGAATTCCAAAAAGAAAAGGAAGGGAAAAGTGAAAGAAAAATTCTTTTTTAAAGTCATTCTTCACATTTGTTTTTCTTCTATTTTTTATTCATAACATTTCTATAGTATCATTTTTTTATTTTTTTGGAAATTGAGTTTTTTCACTTTTTTTATATCTTCTCTCCCTTTGCTAAAAGGGAGTACCCGAGTCTTCGAGGGGGAGGGATTTGTATTGATTTCACAAAAGAATTTCATACAAAGAAAATCCCCCTCAATCCCCCTTTTTCTAAGGGGGAGGAATTAGCTCTGGATTGCCACTTCACGCGAAGACTCCTCCTCGCAATGATTCGAATCGGACTGGATTGCTTCGCTACACTTACAAAGACGGAAAAGAGAAAACTTTTTTATTTTACTAAAGTATTCATCTCTCGAAGAAGTCTTTTTTTTGCTCGACTAATGAGTGTTCCTACGGTATTTGTTGGTCTATCAATAATCTTTGCTATCTCTTCATACGAATGATCCAAATAAAATCGCAGTATCAATATTTCTCTATACTTTTCATTCAATCTTTCTAGAGCAAGCCGAACATCATCACGAACTTCTTTGCGAATCCATTCTTCTTGAGCTGATCGTTCCTTACTCGAAGATTCTAATCGATCTTTGGCAGTTACAATATCTTCCCAAGAAAGAAATATTTTTTGACTTCTTCTCTTAAGATAATTTACTGCTTCATTGTGAGCAATTCTATAAATCCAAGAAGAGAATTGCCTTTCTTGATCAAAACTTGAAAATTTTTCATATGCTTTTACAAAAACATTTTGCAAAAGATCTTCCGCCTCTTCTTTCCCCCCCACAAAATGCCTAAGGTAAAAAAACAATTTTTCTCGGTAACGACCAAGGAGATCATTAAAATATTTTTCATTTCCTTTTCGGATTTGCAAAACAAGATCTTTATCGCTACTATTATTTAATTCGTCTTTTTCTTGAGCATTTTCATTTTTTCCCATAAAACGAGCATATTTTCCTCTTCAATAAATCGCACATATCATTCAAAAATAACCTATTTTTAGCAATATGTCAACAATTCTTTCCCTAGAAACTTCTTGCGACGATACTGCCTGCGCTATTATCGAAAAGAAAAATAATAGTATACACGTTCTTTCTAATGTTATATCTTCTCAAACACAGATTCATTCTCAAAATGGCGGAGTTATACCCAATCTAGCAGCTCGAGAACACACCAAAAACATATTACCCGTTATCGAGAATACTCTCTCTCAAGCTCGATGTTCCATTGAATCCTTAGATGCTCTCGCCGTAACTATCGCACCAGGACTTATTCCTGCTCTTCTTGTAGGAACCACTACAGCACAAACACTTTCTTGGCTTTGGAAGAAGCCTCTTCTGGGAATACATCATATAGAAGGTCATATTTATGCCAATTTTGCACCAAAAGATGAAAATGATACCGTTATTGATTCCTTACGATTTCCCCTTCTCGCTCTCGTAGTAAGTGGTGGTCACACACAACTCGTTTTAATGAAAGAACATTTTTCTTATTCTATTATTGGTGAAACGCAAGATGATGCCGTTGGAGAAGCTTTCGACAAAACAGCCCGTGTTCTGGGACTTCCTTATCCAGGTGGACCAGAAATTTCTCGCCTTGCACAAGAATTTCGAAATGAAAATGGAAATGAAAATATCATTCAATTTCCTCGCCCAATGATACATTCTCCTAATTTTCACTTTTCTTTTTCTGGTCTCAAAACAGCAGTTCTTTATACCGTAAAAACGTATCGCAAAGAAAACAATCTCTCTGAAAATGATCCTCTTCCGAAACATTTTCAAAAGGCAGTGAGTGCTGGATTTGAAGATGCTTGTGTTGATGTTTTATTATCCAAAACACAAAAAGCAATTGAACGTTTTTCTATTCAGTCAGTACTCATTGCTGGAGGCGTAAGCGCTAATATTCATTTACGAGAAATGCTCAAAAAATGCATCGACGAAAAGTTTCCTCATATTTTTCTCCGACTTCCTCAAAAAGATCTTTCTCTTGATAATGCCGCCATGATTGGTATAGCCGGATTACTCCGTTGGGATTTATTTTCTGATTCTGAAAAACAAAAAGCTTCTACTCTTTGGAAAAATCTCGAGGCTCGAGCAAACTTCTCTCTTGAAGACTATGCTCACACTATGAAATAATCACTTCTTTAAAAAAATAAAAACCGTCAATTATTCTTTGTAATAATCGACGGCTAGAGTTTTTTATTGTTGGTGACTACAATATTTTTTCCAATAGAGTGATCTTGTAATCTGTCCCATAGAATCAAGTTCATATTCTAAAAGAGAAATTTTTTCTCGAAGAAGAGCGTTCTCTTTTTGAAGATCATCAATACGATTTTCTTCTTCACTTCGAAAAAATCTACTAGACAAAACAAACAACTTCGTAGTAATTTCTAACATACGTTTTTCCTCTCTGTTCAAAATACTGATTTCTATTCTAAAAGCAAAAAAATTCTTCGTCAATTTTTCCTTATAGCCCAAACACACAACCACTCATTTTCTCTTGTCATATGAGTCAAAAGTGTTATCATAGAACACATATGAAAAAGCTTTCTAAAATTTATGAGCCCAAACTTTACGAAGATTCCATTTATACTAAATGGACAGATAGCGGATTTTTCAATCCTGATATTTGTATACAAAAAGGTATTACCAAAAAAAATGCACCCTCTTTTTGTATAGTTCTTCCCCCACCCAATGTAACGGGACATCTTCACATCGGACATGCAGCCATGCTTGCCCTCGAAGATTCCATGATTCGTTATGCTCGAATGACTGGCAAAAAAACGCTTTGGCTTCCAGGAACAGATCACTCAGCTATTGCAACGCAAGAAAAAGTCGAACGTATTCTTTGGCTCAATGAAAAGAAAAATAGGCATGATCTCGGCCGAGAAGAATTTTTGCTTCGTGTACATGAATTTGCCCAAGAAAGTCATGATTTTATCGTCAATCAAATAAAAAAAATGGGATCCTCCCTTGATTGGAGTCGAGAAGCTTTCACTCTGGACGAAAAAAGACATTATGCTGTAAATACCGCTTTCAAAAAAATGTTTGATGATGGCATTATTTACCGAGGAGATCGTATTGTTAATTGGGATCCAAAAATGCAAACAACCGTATCTGACGATGAGGTAGAATGGAAAGAAGAAAGTATCCCCTTTTATTACTTTCAATATGGACCTTTTGTTATAGGAACCTCTCGTCCAGAGACAAAATTTAAAGATAAATATGTCGTTGTGCATCCTGATGATGCAAGATATTCTCAATATACTCACGGGCAAACATTCCAAATAGAATGGATCGACGATACACCCATTACCGCAACACTTATTAAGGATACTGCCATCGATCAAGAATTTGGAACTGGTGCTATGACTATTACACCTTGGCATGACGCTACGGATTTTGAAATAGCAGAGCGCCACAATCTCGAAAAAGAACAAATCATTGATTATGACGGTCGGATGCTTAATATTTCAGAAGAATTTTTGGGTCTTGATATTTTCAAAGCACGGAAAAAAATCATAGAAAAACTTAAGAAAAAAAATCTTCTTGTCCGCATAGAAGAAGGTTACAAGCACAATATAGCAATAAATTCTCGTGGGGGTGGCATTATAGAACCTCAAATAAAAAAACAATGGTTTGTTGATGTAAATAAAACTTTTACACGAAACAACAAGAAAACCACACTCAAAAAACTCATGCAAAATGCCGTAAAAAATAAGGATATTAACATCCTTCCTAAACGGTTTGAGAAAACCTATTTTCATTGGATCGACAATCTTCGCGATTGGTGCATTTCACGACAAATTTGGTATGGCCATCGCATTCCTGTTTGGTATCGAAAAGATGAGTTGTATTGCGACGTTATTCCCCCGAAAGGTTTGGGATGGAAACAAGACAATGACACTCTAGATACATGGTTTTCATCAGGTCTTTGGACGTTTTCCACACTCGGTTGGCCCGAAAAAACAAATGACCTTTCTCTTTATCATCCCAATAACGTTTTGGAAACAGGCTATGACATTCTCTTTTTTTGGGTTGCTCGAATGATCCTTATGAGCACCTATCTTTTGGAAGAAGTTCCTTTCAAAACAGTTTATCTTCATGGTCTTGTTCGTGATGAAAATGGAAAAAAGATGAGCAAGTCATTAGGAAATGTCATTGATCCGTTGGATGTTATTGAAAAATATGGAACAGATGCTGTTCGTCTTTCTCTTCTTTTGGGAAATACTCCTGGAAACGATCTCCGCCTTAGTGATGAAAAAATAGCTCAATATAGAAATTTTACTAATAAGCTTTGGAATATAGCTCGCTTTATTCTAGACCGATCTTCCTCAAAAGAAAGCCCTTCCTCCCTACCAAAGAATATAACGCTTGATTCTTCTTATTTCATACTTTCAAAAATGAAAGCTCTTATTGAAAATGTCACAGAGGATTTTGATCATTTTCGATTTTCTCAAGCAGGCGAACGTCTCCGAGAATTCACTTGGAATATCTTTGCTGATTGGTATATAGAAACTGTGAAATTCGAAAAAAACATTAAAGAAACAGAGGACATTCTTTTGTTTGTTTTCAAAGATCTCCTCAAACTTTGGCATCCTTTTATGCCTTTCGTTACGGAAACACTCTGGGAAAGTTTTCGAAATAAAAAGGAAAATTTACTTCTCGTTTCTTCCTGGCCATCAGCGGATGCTTATTCAAAAAATGTAAAAAATTCAGAAGAATTTCAGATCATTGTTGATATTATAGTGGCTATTCGAAATCTTCGTTCTCATTATCATATAGAACCAGCCAAAAAAATCACACTTATCATTTCCCTTCCCAAAAATTCAGAAAAACTTTTCGATCTTTTGGAAAGAAATGCGAGTCTTATTACTTCTCTCAAAACAGGTATTTCCGAAATTTCATTTCTTATTTCAGAAAATCCAAAAATGCCTTGTCTTTCACAATCCGTATCTGCTCACATTCTTCTCCATATTCCCCAAGAAAATATCATTGATAAAGAAGCTGAAAAATTACGCCTCCAAAAAGAAATTGAAAAACTTACTCTCTATGAAGATTCTCTCAGAAAAAGATTAGATAATCCTTCTTACAGAAATAACGCTCCTGAAAATATAGTAAAAGAATCCCAAGAAAAACTTCATGAAATTCAAAAACAAAAGAAAGAACTTAAACAAATGTTTGAAAAAATAGCGTAATGCTTTATTTTTCTCCAAAATTCTATTTCTTAGCTCTTATTTACGGAATATTTTCTGCTATAGCTTCTTTTCTTTTTCAATCATTTCTCGTAACGTTATTTCCCTCCACAGCCTTTATTCCTTTCTTCCTTTTATTTTCTTTTGTTTTCATAGAAGAAGGAATGAAATTTCTTTTTCTCAAAAAATTATTATCTTCCCAACAGTCAATTTGGAATACAGTTATTCTAGGATTATTTTTTGCTTTAGGCTTTTCTCTTCTCGAAATTTCTCTTATATTTTCCTCTCCTGAAAAAAACATATTTTCCATTGCTGTTTTTTTTCCTTCTTTTATTCACATCATAACTTCAATATTTTGGTCTTTGGGAATTCAAAAATCATCAACCCTTTATATTTTAATTTTTGGCTTATTAGCAATATTTATCCATGGTTTATACAACAGTATTCTCTTGTTATTTTTCTCCTAAAAAACAAAAAACTTGCATGGATTTTTCGAACATATTATAATTAAAAAAGGAAAGGGTAACTTCGTAAATATAAACAAAAATGTATGACAAAAGAAAAACGATCTTTTCTTGAAAGGTTAACTGGAGCAAAGGCCGAAGAATCCTTCCACCAAGGACGGGCTATGCCAGTTTATTCCGATGAAGAAGAAGAAATATCTCAACCAATAGCACCTATAACAACAAATATGGAAACACCAATGCGTCACACTCAACCCGCTTATAGCCCACAAATTCAAACTGATGAACCACGCCCTCAAATGCGTCAGGTTTCAAATTCTTCTGATGATCCAGATGGACAGCTCACTATCGATATGTACCAAACCGAAAATGAGATTGTTATCAAATCCACTATAGCTGGAGTAAAACCTGAAGATCTTGATGTCGCTATCAACAATGACATGATCACTATTCGAGGAGAGCGTTCGAATGAAGAAGAAATTAGTAGTGATAATTTTTATTATCAAGAGTGTTATTGGGGATCTTTCTCTCGCTCTGTCGTTCTTCCTGTCGATGTTATCCCTGATAAATCTGAAGCTTCTCTTAAAAATGGAATTCTTACTATACGCCTTCCAAAAGCCGATATTAATAGAGTGAAGAAAATTCAAGTTCGCGGTTTCTAAACCATTCTATTAAAAAAAGAAAGAAGAAGAATCCTGCAAAATTCTTCTTCTTTTTATTTACAAGAGATTTTTTTCTTTTAACTTCAAGAATGAACTTTCTGTTTAGAAGATCTCTTATTGTACTCTTTCTGTTCTATCAAAAACAAAAACCCTTTTCGAATACCAAAAAATACGCTATGCTCTTCTTATGAGGAAAAAAGGAGTAAACACTATCTCACTCACGTTTTCATCCAAAAACCATTCTTATAAAGATTTACTCATGGTTTTTTTTGTCTTTCCTTTACTATTTATTTCTTCGTCAGATGTTCATGCGGAGATTAAGATTACAAACCCTGCGATATTTCTCTCTGTTGGAGAAAAGTTCTCTGAAACCCTTTCTTGGAAAACCTATAATTCATGGGGATCATTTGATTTTTTTATAAAAACTACTTCAGAACCTTCCTCTTTTGTAAAAACGGATATTTGTCTTAATCCTCACCCTTTGTGTAGCCTTGAAACATCCACAAGAAGCGCTCACCAACGAACACTTCTGAGAGAAGTAATCATTGATAAACAAGCTGTTTATACATATACAGAAAAACTCTTTGAAAAATCAAAAGTAGCTCCAGTGAATGCAAAATTTGAACTTACTGAAGAAAATAGAGTAGATGTTTTTCACCCAGGATCAGATGGTTATCAAATAAAAATTCAAGAAAGCTCAGATAGCATCATAGATGCTTTAGAAAAGATATTTTCATCTCAACAAAAAGAAGATATTACCATCACACTTCCCACAGAAATTATTCCTGCAAAAATAACATCCTCGAATGCAGAAAATTTTGGGATAACTTCTCTTATTGGTGAAGGTCGAAGTAATTTCTCTGGATCTTCTCAAGATCGTCTTTTTAATATTCGCTTTGGTTATGAAAAATATCATGGAGCACTCATAAAACCTGGGGAAGAATTTTCTTTTGTGGAAATTTTAGGAGAGGTAGATGAAAAGAACGGCTGGCGACCAGAGCTCGTTATCCGTAACAACAGAACTGAACCAGAATATGGCGGAGGTATTTGCCAGGTATCCACAACTCTTTTTCGTGCGGCTATATTTTCTGGATTAAAAATTACTATGCGACAAGCTCACTCCTACCCTGTAAAATATTATGAACCTATCGGTTTTGATGCGAGTGTTTATGTGCCTATGCCTGATATGCGATTTGTCAATAACACCCCTGGACACATTCTTATTCAGGGAGAAATAAAAGGGAAAGAATTAATTTTTCGCATATACGGAACAAATGACGGACGAAAAGTAACAGTTGAGGAACCGAGAACGCTAGAAAAAAATGAAGAAAATGGCACACTTAAAACTGTTTTTAAACAAACGGTTTCTGATGCAAATGGTAATATTATTATTGATAAAGAATTTTTTAGCGTCTATGATGATCCAAAAAATTATCCTAAACCGGAAGACGTAGATCTTACCGAGAAACCAAAGGATTGGTCAGAAAAACAATGGGAAGATTATAAAAAACAAATAAAAGAATATCTCAAGAAATCACGCTGAAATTTATAAACTCCCCTGTGTATAATTTCTTCCCGTTAGTTCATCTGGGAGATAACGTTGATTTTCACTTTTTTCTTTGGGGGTATATTTATATCCAACGCCATAACCAATATCCTTCATAAACTTCGTTGGAGCATTTCTTAAATGAAGCGGGACAGGAAGATTCCCATATTGAAGCACATCTTTTCTTGCATATGTATATGCATCATAAGCCACTACCGATTTGGGAGAATTTGCAAGATAGATAACGCATTGTGCAAGGTGGACTCCACATTCAGGCATACCAAGTTTATGACACGCATCAAAAACCGCGTTTGCCAAAAGTAATGCTGTATTGTTGGCAAGGCCTATATCTTCCGACGCAAATCGAACAAGACGCCTCGCTACATACAAAGGATCTTCTCCCCCTTCAAGCATTCTTGTCATCCAATAAACAGAAGCATTAGCATCTCCTCCACGCATAGATTTATGAAGAGCTGATATAATATTAAAATGTTCTTCTCCTTTTTTGTCATAGAGAAGATGTGATGTTTGTAAAATATTTTGAAGTATTTTTTTGGTAATTTTTTTTCCAAATTTTGAACAAGCCTCCAAGGCATTAAGCGCATAACGAGCATCTCCATGAGAAAAACCCACAAGAAGCTCAAGTATACCTTCTTCGAACTCTAGTTTTAGTGTGCCCAAACCTCTCTCATTATCTTGAAGAGCTTGAGATACAATAGCAAAAAGAGCTTCATCTTCGAGACGACGAAGAATAATAACTCGACACCGCGAAAGAAGAGCTGAATTTACCTCAAAACTAGGATTTTCCGTTGTTGCTCCTATAAGAATAACTGTTCCATCTTCCACACTAGGAAGAAGAGCATCTTGCTGAGCCTTATTCCAACGATGAATTTCATCAATAAAAACAAATGTTTTTTGTCTATTTTCAAGATCTTTACGAGCCTTTTCTACTATACTTTGGAGAACCTTTTTTCCCGATGATGTTGCAGAAATATGAACAAAAAAGCCTTTTGTTTCAGAAGCTACTATTCGAGCTAATGTTGTTTTTCCTGTTCCTGGAGGACCCCAAAAAATAAGAGAGGGAACTTGATCTTTTAAAACAGCGTTTCTCAAAAATGAAGATTCGCCCACAATATCAGATTGTCCTGAAAACTCGTCAAATGTCCGGGGCCTCATCCTTTCGGCTAAAGGTGCTATTTCATCTCGTTGACTCCCCATATCCAGAAATATTTTATTCTTATTCGTGATGCTTTTTTTCGTATTCTTCAGCCTCAGCTTTAGTAACATGAATCGTACCATCTGAATGTTCGGCTGGGGAATATACGGTATAAAGACGAAGAGGATCTTTTCCTGTGTTTATAATATTATGTTCGTTTCCGGATGGAATAATTACAGCACTTCCATCTTGAAGAAGAAATTCCTCTCCTGAAATTATAGCCTTTCCTTCCCCTGCTTCAATCCGAATAAACTGATCATGATCCTGATGAGTTTCCAAACCTATATCCTGACCGCTAGGAACAGTCATAAGAACCAACTGCATATGATTGGCCGTGAAAAGCACTTTTCGAAAATTTTCATTTTCAAGGGTATCCTGTTCGAGGTTAACGCTATATCCTTTTTTCATACATATATAATTACTTATTATTTTTCTATAGTATTCTCGTCCTTCTCTGGGGGCAAATTTTTTCGATAAGGAAGATAATCACGAATATTTTTGCTATAGGAAACATCGTAACGATCCACCCGATCATTGGGAATAAGATGTCCAGATTTTACGTCAGAAAAATTCCCCTCAGCATTCAAAACACCCGCTTCATAAAGAACTTCATCGAAGTATCCAGGAAGAATAGTTTTCCATGTTAAAGGAAACTCTATACTAGATATACCTTCTACTCGACGAGTTATTTCATTTGTACAGTTTTTTGTAAGAGTATTATATATTCTCGGCTCATCATAAACATCATTAATATCTTGGGCAAGCGCAAGAAATAAACTTCTCGCATGTTCTGGAGTTGCTTTCGTAGGATAAAGATAGACACGTTCTTTTCGTACATCTGTGCGAAGTCCTACAATATCTTCTTCAGAACCTACCACATAGATAATTTCAAATTGGCGAAAAATACCTAATAATGGAGAAAATTCTTCATCCTTCTCTCTTCTTGTTTCCAAAGAAATCACCGCATGTCTTCCGTTTCGAAAACCAAAGCTAACAAAAATATGCGCCAATCCCTCAAAGTCATCAAAGTGGGAAATAAACACATCTACGGTTTCAATTTTTTTCAAATCAAATTCTCTTGTTTCATATTGAATATCTGCGACGCCTTCTTCTTTCCAATTAAAATTTCTAAAATTTTCTATTTGAACGCGACCGTTTTCAAGAAAAGTAAATTTTGGGAGCTTTTCTTGTCCTAATTCCCAATCACGATCATGTGATGGCTGAAAAAGAATACCCATAAAAAAACGAAAGAGTATATATATGCAAATAATAATACCCACTATTTTGGCAATTTTTTTTATTCTTTTTTTCTTCTGAGAAAAGTCTTTTTTTTCTTCCATATTTATTGTATACCTATTTTTTCTTCTTTCTATTATAGGACCATTACTCATCCCTTTTCGTAAATGAAATTTTCATCCAATTTGCAGTGAAAATTCGAAAATTGCAGAAGAAAATGAAAATTAGTAACAAATCCCATTATACCCCCTTCTTCCTTTTCAACAAAATAGTACCGAACATTCCATCACTTTGAATTTTAAACTATTGACAAAAATGATAAAATGGTGTATAGATATATTACGTTTAGTTCTTTTCTTACAACAACGGAGAGAGATTACCATGAAGATCGTGCTTGTTGTATTCTTATCCCTTATCCTTCTTGGTGGGTGTGTATCAACACCCGAAGGAGAGGCATCTTTTGGCGGAGCCCTCATTGGATCCGCCATCGGCACCGCATTGGGACAGGCAGTAATCGACAGTAGGTATAGGAGGGTTTCGCCTCCTCGTCACATTGTCTATTATGATGATCATCGTCATCATAGACGGCCCCCACCTCCTCCACCTCGTCATTACCACCATGATGACAGGTATGACAGAAGGCCGCCGCCTCCACCCCGCCATCATCGTGATGATGATAGGAGGCACAACAAACCTCCTCGCCATTATCGTGATGACGACAGGAGACATTGGCGTTAACCCGCCACCCCCGATCTCCCTTAAACATAAGGAGGACAAATCAAAAAAAGGAACATTTCAAAGTAATGTTCCTTTTTTCTTTTTCTATACTTTCAAGCACGTCCCTATAGAAAGTTATTTCTTCTGTCGAAATCCAGTTCCAGCTGGAATAAGTCGACCGATAATAACATTTTCTTTCAATCCTCGAAGTTTATCTACTTTTCCAGTTACAGCTGCGTTAATAAGCACACGCGCTGTTTCTTGAAAAGATGCTGCACTCAGGAATGATTCTGTGGAAAGTGCCACTTTAGTTATACCCATAAGAAGTCTGTCTCCTTGAGCGGGTTTTCCTCCCTGGGCTTTCACCTCTTCATTGGCCTCTAAGAAAAGATCTCTTTCTACTACATCATCCGTTACGAAATCTGTATCTCCGGAATCCACAATAAGAATTCTCGAAAGCATTTGACGAATCATAAGTTCAATATGCTTATCATTTACACCTTCACCTTGAGAAGCATATATCTGTTGAATTTCACGAACAATGTAACGATGAAGCGAATCTTGTCCCAATATCTTATAGAGCTTCTTAAGATCAATATGTCCTTCAGTAAGAGGTGTTCCTTTTTTAACAAGATCTCCCTTAGAAACTTGAATATCCACCCCTTTAGGGACTACATATTCCTTTATTTCGATTGATTTGGGTGAAGAAGTTTCTAAAATAATTTTTACAGCTTTTCCTCCATCATCAATTATTTCTCGAACAACACCTTCCTCTTCTACGATAACAGCTTCTCCCTTTGGAGTTCTTGCTTCAAAAATTTCTTCAACACGAGGAAGTCCTTGTGTAATGTCAGCACCTCCTACAACACCTCCGATATGGAACGTACGCATAGTAAGCTGTGTTCCTGGCTCTCCAATAGCCTGAGCAGCCACAGTCCCTACCGCTTGCCCCAATTTAACTAATTCTCCCCGACCAAGATCAATGCCATAACATTTCTGACATACGCCATAATGAGAACAACATGTAATCGCTGTTCGAAGTTTAACTTTTTCAATTCCTTCATCAGCAATGGTTCGAGCTTGTTCTTTGTTTATAAGCTCTCCACATTTTGCAATCACTTTTTTAGTTCCAGGCTTTTTAATATCCTCCACTAAAACACGTCCCTCAACTCGACTAGCAAAATCCTGGCCGATACCATCACTATCTTCTCGATGTATATAAGCTCCTTCAGTATCTCCACAATCCTCTTCACGAACAATAACATCCTGAGATACATCTACTAAACGACGAGTAAGATATCCTGCGGTAGCTGTACGAAGAGCCGTATCTGCCGTTCCTTTTCTTGCTCCGTGAGTAGATATGAAATATTCCAAAACGTTAAAACCTTCTTTGAACGAACTTTTTACAGGAAGTTCAATAGTTTCTCCAGTAGGTCCGGCTACCAAGCCTTTCATACCCATCATCTGAACAACAACTGATTCAGAACCTCTTGCTTTCGAATACACCATTGAATATACAGGACCTTCCTTATCTAATGATTCACGAACAGCATCAGTTATCTTATTTTTCGTTTCATTCCAGATTTCAATCGTTTTTACCTTCTGTTCTTCTTTTGTAAGAAGTCCCATGGCGTATTGCCCTCCTAATGTTATAATCTTTTCTTCCGCCTCTTCAATAAGAGCTTTTTTCTTTGTTGGAACATGTAAATCATTCATTCCCCAACTGATACCTGAGGTGCTCACCGAACGAAATCCGAGATCTTTAATACGATCTATGAAATCAGCCGTTGCTTGTTGTCCCATTAATTCAAGAATTTTCGCTGTAATTTTTTTCAATTCTTTTTTCGTCATTTCCTCATTCACGAAGCCTAATTCTTTTGGCAAAACTTCATTAAACAAAAGTCGTCCAACAGAAGTTTCTTTGATTTCACCGTCGATATCAACTTTAATCTTTGCATTTATAGCAAGAAAATCGTATTCATAAGCCATTATAGCTTCTTCAATTCCCGAGAAAACACGCCCTTCACCCTTCGCTCCTAAATAGATATGGGTGAGGTAGTAAATACCCAAAACCATATCGAGAGTAGGAATAGCAATCGGTTCACCACTTGCTGGTTTCAAGAGATTCTTAGATGCAAGCATGAGTTCTGCACTTTCTTTTCTTGCCTGATCAGTAAGAGGAACATGAACAGCCATCTGATCTCCATCAAAGTCAGCATTGAAAGCTGCACAAACCATAGGATGCACTTGAATAGCTTTTCCTTCTATAAGAACAGGTTGAAAAGCCTGAATAGAAAGTCTGTGCAAGGTTGGTGCTCGGTTAAGAAGAACATAGTGATGGGAAATGATATCGTCCAAGATCTCATAAGCTTCTTCTGTTTCAGCATCTACCATTCTTCCTGCGGTTCGAACATTATGAGCAAATTCTTTTTCAATAAGTTTATTAATAATAAACGGCTTGAAAAGCTCAAGTGCCATTTTTTTCGGAAGTCCAGCTTGATGAAGTTTCAATTTTGGTCCTACCACAATAACACTTCGTCCTGAATAATCGACTCGTTTTCCCAAAAGGTTTTGTCGGAATCGTCCTTGTTTTCCTTTGAGTACATCTGCCAAAGAACGCAATGCTCTTCTTTGTCCAGTAGAAGCAGCAACTGAAGCTTGTCCTCTACGAACACTGTTATCAAAGAGAGCGTCTACAGCTTCTTGGAGCATTCGTTTTTCATTTCTTGTAATAACCTCAGGAGCTCCAAGCTCTTTAAGTTTTCGAAGTCTATTGTTTCTATTGATTATTCTTCGATAAAGATCATTCAAATCAGATGTTGCAAATCGACCTCCATCGAGTGCTACCATTGGTCGCAAATCTGGAGGAATAACAGGTATAAATGTTGGGAGCATCCATTCTAATTTAATATCAGCTCTATAGGCTCCACGAAAGAATTTAAGTCTTTGAAAAGTCTTTTTTCTATCAATAGAATCTACACCTTCTTCAATCTGTTCTTCCAATTTCTTAATTTCAGCTTTCAAATCCATCTTTTCAAAAATACTTCGAACGGCCTCTGCTCCAATACCAGCTGAAAAAACTTGTCCAAATTTTGTAGAAAGATTGAAATATTGAACTTCACTTAAGATTTTCATTGGCTTAAGATCAGAAAGATCTTCTTTTGTTCTCTTGTAAAGATCTTGAAGTTCTTCGTTTTGTTCTTGTCGTTCATCACCATCGAACTTAGCCTGCATTTCTTTACGACGCGAACGATATTCACTTTCTAATTGAGAAAGAGCTTGCTCTCGAGCGTCTTCATTGACACTCATAACAATATAGGAAGCAAAATAAATAATACGCTCTACGTCAGAAGAGGAAATTCCCAAAGCCAATCCAATACGTGAAGGAACTCCACGTAAAAACCAAATGTGAGAAACTGGAGTCGCCAATTTGATATGACCCATTCGCTCACGACGAATAATAGACCGCGTAACTTCTACTCCACATTTGTCACAAACAACGCCCTTATATCGAATCCTCTTATACTTTCCGCAATAACATTCCCAATCTTTTGCAGGTCCGAAAATTCGCTCACAAAACAATCCCTCCATCTCGTAACGCTGAGTACGATAGTTAATCGTCTCTGGCTTAGTAACTTCTCCACTCGACCAATCGGTAATATTTTCCGGACTGGCCAGCTTGAGTCGAACTCCCTCAAAGTCACTCAATTTCGTTATTATATCCATAGTATTCTTCTAGAAAGGTTATAGTGATTGAAACGTTTTTTTATACTTTACTTTGATGATTTGGAAGAAGTTTCTTCTTGAATAGTATCTACGATTTCTTCCTTCAAATTATTTTTTTGATCTTCTTTCTGTTCGTCCGTTTTAGAATACTCTTCAACAATTTCTTCTTCACGACTTCCAATAAGTTCAACGTCCAAACATAATCCTTTCAATTCATTAATAAGCACATGGAAAGATGCTGGTATATTAGGACTCTTAATAGGCTCTCCTTTAATAATTGATTCGTAAGCCTTCGATCGTCCCAAAACATCGTCTGATTTGATTGTAAGCATTTCTTGAAGAGTATGAGCACTTCCATATCCTTCCAATGCCCACACTTCCATTTCTCCAAACCGCTGTCCTCCAAATTGAGCTTTTCCTCCTAAAGGTTGCTGTGTAATAAGTGAGTACGGACCGATAGATCTCATGTGCAATTTGTCTTCCACGAGGTGATTAAGTTTCATCACATACATAACACCAACGGTAGACTTATTATCCAAAAGACGACCGGATTTACCATCACAAAGTTGAGCTTTTCCATCTTCTGGAAGTCCAGCTTTTCTTAATTCTTCTTTAATACGATCTTCAGAAATTCCGTCCAATGCAGGAGTGGCTACTTTATAACCCAATTCTTTTGCTGCCCAACCAAGGTGAGTTTCGAGTATCTGTCCAATGTTCATACGACTCGCTACTCCAAGAGGATTAAGCACCATATCCACAGGAGTTCCATCTGGTAAAAATGGCATATCTTCAACAGGAGCAATTCGAGAGATAACACCCTTATTTCCATGACGTCCCGCAAGTTTATCTCCAACAGATATTTTACGAAGCTGTGCAACAGAAACTTGAATTTGTTCTATAACACCACTCGACAATTTATCTCCTTGTTCTCGAGAAAAAATCTTGATATCAACAATTTTTCCATGCTCTCCATGAGGAAGATATAAAGAGGAGTCTTTTACATCTTTTGACTTCTCTCCAAAAATAGCTCGGAGCAATCGTTCTTCAGCAGTCAAATCACCCTCTCCTTTTGGAGTAATCTTTCCAATAAGAATATCACCCGAAGAAATTTCAGCACCGATACGAATAATTCCTGTCTCATCCAAATTTCGAAGGCGATCTTCTCCAATATTAGGAATATCTCTCGTTACAACTTCTGGCCCAAGCTTGGTATCACGCACATCCAAAACAAAATCTTCAATATGAATTGAGGTGTAACGATCTTGTTGAAGTAAACGCTCAGAAATAATAATAGCGTCTTCAAAGTTATATCCTTCCCAAGGAACAAATGCTACAAGAATATTTTGTCCGAGAGCAAGTTCTCCATTATCAGTTGAAGCTCCGTCAGCCAAAAGATCACCTTTCTTTACTTTATCTCCACGAGACACTCTTGGTGTCTGATTTATACTAGAAAAGGCATTGGATTTAGCAAATGACAACAAAGGATATTCTCTATCAAAATATTTTTTCTTAGTATCTTTGGGAGTTTCTCGAACAATAACCCTTCGTGCGTCAACTGAGATAATCTCTCCTTCTTTCTGGGCCAAAACTACCTGTCCAGAATCAGCAGCAGCTTTATCTTCAATTCCTGTACCCACGATAGGTGAGTCTGGTAAAACACAAGAAACTGCCTGTCGTTGCATATTAGAACCCATCAATGCACGGTTGGCATCATCATGCTCTAAGAAAGGAATAAGTGATGTTGCAACAGAAATACATTGCTTGGCACTAACGTCAATATAATCAATTTTTTCATGAGGAACACTTCCTGGATGCCCATGATCTCTTGCATCTACCATAGGATCGATAATGTTAAAATCATCGTCCATAGTAACGCCAGCATGAGCAATGCTGTGTTTATCTTCAACAATAGCGTTAAGATATTCAATTTTTTCACTTACATAAGGAACAACCATTACTCCTTTATCTCCCATTTTTTTAGCAATTTTTTTAGCAAGCTCTTCTGTAATTTTTTCTCCCGATTGAGCAATTCCTTTGATATTTTCAGAAAGAATTCGTCCCTTTAATTCATCTTTTCCTATTGCTGAATGATTTACCACAAGATAAGGGGTTTCCAAAAATCCATACTCATTAATACGAGCATATGTTGCCATATGTCCTACAAGTCCAATATTTGGACCTTCTGGAGTCTGTACTGGACAAATTCTTCCATAATGAGAATGGTGAACGTCACGGACTTCAAAACCTGCTCGCTCACGAGTTAAACCTCCAGGTCCCATAGCGGATAGACGACGTTTATGTTCAAGCTCAGCTAAAGGGTTAATTTGATCCATGAATTGTGACAACTGAGAGCTTGAAAAAAACTCTTTTATCGAAGCTGCGACAGGTCTTGGATTAATAAGCTGTCCAGGCATAACTGTCGTAATGTCACAGGTACTCATTCTATCTTTGATATTTCGAACCATTCGATAAATTCCCACACGAAGTTTATTTTGAACAAGTTCTCCCACACCACGCACACGACGATTTCCCAAATGATCGATATCATCAGGAAGTGATTCAGGATCATTATTAAGTCGCATTATTTCACGAATAATTTCAACCAAATCTTCCAAAAGAAGAACTCTATTTTCTTCATTATTCTCTCTCTCAATACCTAATCGTTGGTTAAGACGATATCGTCCTACTGATCCAAAGTCATAACGTTCAAAGCTAAAAAACATCGAATCAATCATTTGTTTCGCGTTTTCTTCGGTAGCATAATCTCCAGGACGAAGTCTTTTATAGATTTCGATATATCCTTCTCCACTATTGGTAGAAATATCTTTACTGAGTGTTTGTGTTATAAAATCAGTATCTTTAAATGCATCTTGAGAAAAAAGTTTTACGATTTCTTCATTTGAAGAATATCCGAAAGCTCGAAGTAAAGCTGTAATAGGAGCTTTTCGTTTTCGATCAATTTTTACCCACAATGCACCATCAGCATCCGTCTCAATTTCAAGCCAAGCTCCTCGATTTGGTATAACCTTAGCTCCAAAAAGTTTTTTTCCTTTTTGGTAGTTCATGGTGAAAAAAACTCCGGGGCTTCGAATTAATTGACTTACAACTACTCTTTCTACTCCATTTACAATAAAACTTCCCCGGTCAGTCATAATAGGAAAGTCCCCAAGATAAATTTCTTGCTCTTGGACTTCTCCTGTTTTTTTTATAATTAATTTCGCTTTTGCTCGTAGAGGAGCTTCGTAAGAAAGATTTTTTGCTTTCGTAGTTCGTTCATCAAATTTTGCACGATCAAGATAATAATCAGTGATACTTAATTCCAAATCTTTTCCGGTAAAATCAGTAATAGGATTTACCTCTTTAAAAAGCTCTTCGATGCCTTTGTCCAAAAACCAACGATAAGAATTTGTTTGTGCCTCTATAAGATTTGGCAAGGATACGGTTATGCGTTTTTGAAAGGACTTTCTTCGAGAAAGAGAAGACTTTTCTCCAACGACTTTTTTAACTTTTAATTCTTTGTACTCCGTATGCATAAAAACACACCCATATTCGTCCCTCCCGATAAAACTAGATGGAGAGAAAATAGAGGTTCTTCAATAATTATTTCTTTCTTGTAAAACGAAAAAATGCCATCACCCTTGACACATTTTTCTTAAATTTCTGCGAGCCCGAAAAAAGGAAGAAAATCAGTCCAAATTCTTGAATAGTCCAAACTATAAAGGGAATATCTTCCTTTGTCAAGATATCGAATTAAGATAAAATGATTTTTATTCTAAATATTATACATTACTACTCGTTGTTTCCATAATTTTAGTCTTTATTTCTTCTAAAATATCAAGATTTTCTCGAAGAAATTGTTTTGCCTTCTCTCTTCCAGTTCCTAATTTTATCTCTCCATACGAATAAGAATTTCCAGATTTCTTTACAACTCCACGTTCAGATCCAGTATCTATAAGATCTCCTGAAAGAGAAATTCCTTCATTATACATAATATCAAATTCAGCCGTTCGAAATGGTGGTGCTACTTTATTTTTTACCACTTTTACTTTAACACGATTTCCTACCACTTCATCATTTTTCTTTATCTGAGCTGCTTTTCGAACTTCCAATCGAACAGAAGAATAAAATTTTAATGCCTGTCCTCCTGTTGTTGTTTCGGGGTTACCAAACATCACTCCGATCTTCATACGGATTTGATTGATGAATATAACAGTTGTATTTGCCCGAGAAACGATAGGTGTAAGTTTGCGAAGAGCTTGAGACATAAGACGAGCCTGACGTCCAACATGTTGATCACCCATCTCCCCCTCAATTTCAGCTCGAGGAACAAGTGCCGCCACGGAATCGATAACGATAACGTCGACAACACCACTTCGCACTAATGTTTCCACAATATCAAGAGCTTGTTCCCCTGCATCAGGTTGAGAAATAAGAATATTATCAACATCGACACCTATCTTTTTAGCATATTCAGGATCAAGTGCATGTTCAGCATCCACAAAAGCAGCGGTTCCTCCTTTTTTCTGAGAGTTAGCAATAATATGAAGCGCTAATGTTGTTTTTCCAGAAGATTCTGGCCCATAAATTTCAATCACTCTTCCTCGAGGAATACCTCCTATTCCCAATGCCATATCCAAAGATACAGATCCTGTTGGTATTGCCTCTACATCAACCTTTTTTACATCGCCCAATTTCATAATAATACCCTCCCCGAATCGTTCTCGAATTTCATTTACAACTGCTCCGAGAGTATTTTTTTGATCTTCTGCTGATTTTTCCTTTTTCTTAACCATACTGTTCTTTTCTTAGACTTTATAGAAATTAATTTCTTATGAATCATATCTATTATACATAGTATACGCAATACTAACACACTTTTGCTATTCTTCCTTCATCTTTGAAAAAATTATTTCTTTTTCAGAAATCTTACCTGGAGAGGAATCCAAACTACTCGCTGTTTCATCCCCAAACTGAATATATACATCTTTTCCAATATCAGATGAAATTACAGCTTTTTCATTCCCAAAAAATTCTTTCTTTTCTTTTTTCTGAAGAGTGAATTCCTGAATAGTTCCAGAGTCAATAGATATTTGAATCTTCACTGAGATATTTGATCGATTTTCAAGAAAAAAAGGTAATAATTGTTTTTCGTTTTCAGAAATTTTTTCAACAACATCCTCCCATTCACCTATAACTGTCACTGTTTTTTCTATTTCTTTTTCAAATGCATTTTTTGATCGAAGGACTAATGTGTTTGTTCCCTTTCGAATTTCTATACGTTCAGAAAAATTCCCCGATTCATCGACTAATACTTTTCGATCATTTACATAAAGTTCAGCATTAACATCTGTTTTTCCTTCTAGTAAAACCGAGGATCCTTTTATTATAGAGCCCCCTTCTGGAGATGCTATGAAAATCTGAGGTTCAGAAACGAATTTAGAAAGTCCAGAGTAAATATACCAAAGCCCCCCAAGAAAAAGAAAGAGAAAAAGAAAAGAAATTAAAAAACTCGGCGTAATAGCATGAGATACTAAAGGTTTTGGAGAGCTCCAAAGATTTCTTGATTGCTCCTCATCATTATCTTTTAAAGAAAGATTTTTTGCTATTCCTCTTTCTCTATCAAACAAAACGATAAATCTCTCTTCATCTTCGCCAAGATATCGCGCATAAGAACGCAAAAAACCATGTACATACACAGGGGCGGGTAAAGCATTCATATCTCCTTTTTCAATAGCCTCCAAATACTTTGTTCGTATTCCTGTGTGTTTTGAAATTTCTACCAAACTCAAACCTCGCTCATTTCGAGTTTTTATAATTCTCTCTCCCAGAGTCAGAGAGCGGACTTTCTTTCGTATAAAACCAACTTTCGGTACCATGTAACGAATACTAGCACAGAAAAAACTTAATCGACAATATCTCGCTTATTTTCTTCATCCAAAACAACTTCAGAAATTTTCGAATCAACAAGGACAACGCGTCCTTTTGCGCCATTCTTTGGCCCAATTATACCCTCTTCTTCCAAAGCATCAAGAAGTTTTGCCGCACGGTTATAGCCAACACTTAATTGTCGTTGTAAAAGTGATGCGGAGGCTTCTCCTCCAGAAATAACAAGATTTTTCGCTTCTTCAAAAAGGCTATCTCTTTCACGCTCTTTGCCGTATCGTTCAAAGTCCATATCATCTTCATTTTGAGTTCCTACCTTTTTTTCTATGAGTTTAGTATTTTCATTTTCATTTTGATTTTCAAATTCTTCAATAGACTCACTTATTTCATTCTCTTGATACTTTTTATTATTTTGAATAATAAATTCAACGACAGCTTGTACTTCTTCGGTCGATACATAAACACCCTGAATACGTCGAGGTTTAGGATCTTCTGATATTTTGAAAAGCATATCACCATTTCCCAGAAGTTTTTCTGCTCCTGCTTGATCAAGAATAGTTCGAGAATCAATTTGTGAAGCTACTTTAAAAGAAATTCTTGTTGAAATATTCGTTTTTATAAGACCTGTAACCGTTTCAACACTTGGACGTTGCATACAAAGAATAAGATGTATGCCCACAGCTCTTGATTTTTGAGCTAAACGAGCAACAACAGCCTCGACGTCCTTTTTGTTCGTCATCATAAGATCAGAAAATTCTTCCAGAACAATAACAATGAAAGGGAGTGGTTTCAATTCTTCTTCCCCTTCTTCATATTGATGTGTTCGAATTTTCTCATTATAAGAAAGAATGTCTCTTACTCCCTGTTTTGTTAATAAAGAGTATCGATCTTCCATTTCAATTATTGCCCAGCTAAGAGCTCCTACAGCCTTTTTCATATCAATAATGACACAACCCTTTAATAAAGGAAGGTTACTATATTGAGAAAGTTCAACTTGTTTAGGATCCACTAAAATAAGACGGAGCTCTTTAGGCCCATAAGCAAATAAAAGAGAAAGAATGAGAGAATTTATGCAAACACTTTTTCCTGATCCAGTAGTTCCTGCAATCAATAAATGTGGCATAGATGTCAAAGTTCCGAATACGACTTTTCCGGAAACATCTTTTCCAAGAGCTACAGGAAGTTTCTTTTTTTCAATAAGTTCTTGAAATTGTGGACTTTTCAAAACTTCAAAAAGAGAAACTTTGGCAATTCGTTCATTAGGAACTTCTATACCAATAAGATCCTCTCCCGGAATAGGAGCTTCTAATCGAATTGAATGTGCCTTAAGAGCAAGTGTGAGATTATTCGTTAAACCAAGAATTTTTTCTAATTTAACTCCTGCAGCAGGACGAAATCGATATTGTGTAACCGTTGGCCCAACACGCTCTTCCACAGGAACCACTGCTATCCCAAAATGAGCTAAAGTTTCGACAACAATTTTCTTTTTCTTTTTTGCATCTCCAGAATCTGCAGTTTCACTTGATTTGGAAAGAAGACTCAATGGAGGAAGGGTCCATTTAATAAATTTCTTTTTCTTAGATTTTTTCTTTTTCTCTATTTCTTCCTCGAAGAAGAATTTTCCAATTTTCCCACTCTCATATTCTTTATCTTCCTCGATGTTTTTTTGTTCTCTATTATTTTTATTCTGAAATTCAATATCTGTTATAAAATGATCTTTTTCAAATTGGACATTCGTAACTTGAGGATGCGATATCTCTATCAATGAGTCCTTTTCTTTATATTCAAAATTATCCGAAAATTCATCCCCGTGTATAGTATTCTCACTATTTTCTAAATCATTTAGCTTCTCTATTCCTCCATCAAGCCCCTCATTCACATCCCCTTCGCCTTCCCCTTTCTTACTTTTTAGCTTCGGTATGAAAGGAAATAAAGAGACTCCAAATGCTATAAGCATTCCCGAAAAAAAGAAAATAAAAAGAAAAATAGAAGAAACAAAAAAACCCAAAAGAGGAATCATCGCTGATACTATTATATAGCCTATATATCCACCAGCCCGTCCCTCAAATACAGCTTGAGAAATTTCAGAAGGCTCCACAAAAAGATGAAATATTCCCAAAAGTGCCAAAAAACAAATAACGAGAGAAAAAATACTTACATAATAAAGATGCGCACCTCCTTGCAAAAGAAACCATGTTACTGCAAGAAGTAGAATAGGAAAAATCCATTTTCCCCAGCCAAAAATCATACCAGAGAAAGAATTTGCATATTCTCCTAAAATTCCAGCACTTGAAAAGAAAGAAAAAGTAAAAAATATAAAAAAAGCAAAAGTAAACAAAGCAGCGACACTTCTTCGAATTTCTCTTGTTGAGCCAAAAAATCGAAACCACTCCACAGAAGAATTCTTTTTATCCTCCTTCTCGCTTTTTTCTTTTTCTTTTATTTTTTTATCCTTTTCCATAAAATATAAATATACTATATCACATAATTGCTAATTTTTCTTCTTTTTCTTTTTTTTGTCATCATCATCGTCATCGTCATCATCGTCATCGTCAGAATGATTTTTTATTGCCGAATCCCATCTAGCGATCATTGCTTTATCATACAAAGGAGCGCCGGGATAATTTTGTTCGGCCATATAATAAAGTAAGCTTCTTTTGTTCTTTTTTTCAGTCGAAGCGTACCCCCCAACCATAGGAACTTTATTTTTATTTATACCTTTTTCTGGAGGAATAAAACTGCTTTTTTTCCCAATTCTTTCCAACGCATATGACATATATGTATTCCAGATAGGCGCTGAAACAAAAACTCCAGCTGATCCTGATGTCATAGGTCGATTATCATTATTTCCAGACCATACGCCTATAGTAATATCTGGGGTATATCCCACAGCCCAACCATCTCGATATTCTTGAGTCGTTCCCGTCTTTATCGCTACAGAAGCATTTGGTATAACCAAAGAACTATTCGATCCAAAGACAGGAGCTCTTGCCGAATTATCACTTAACATAGCGTTTATTTTTCTTGCTACTTGAGCATCCATAACTCGCTCTCCCTGACTTTCAAAACGATCAATTTCATTCCCCGTTGGTCCCGTTATACGAAGTATGCCAGAGACATCTCCTTTTATACCATCATGAGCAAAAACACTAAAAGCCCCCGTTAATTCCAATAATGAAACCTCTCCTCCTCCAAGAACAAGAGATAATCCATATCGATTTTTATCAGTAAGACTTGTTATACCGAGTCGTTTTGCAAATTCTAATGTATTTTCCAGACCTGCAATATAAAGAATTTTAACAGCAGGGATATTGAGTGACATGGCCAAAGCATCTTTGAACGTCACTAAACCAAAAAATTTTCCACTGTAATTTTGGGGAATATATTCTCCTCCCGTTCCATCAGGACCGAAACTTGTTGGCACATCATAAATAAGAGATTCTGGCTCCAAGCCCAACTCTAAGGCTTTTGCATATGCTATAGGCTTAAAAGTAGATCCTGGCTGTCTCAATCTTGTTGCAACATTCACTTCGCCATCGATAGTTTTATCATAATAATCTCGACTTCCTACCATAGCCAGAACGTTTCCATTTTTTGGATCAATTGCTACAAGTGAAGAATTTTCAGCTCCGTGAGAATATATATTTGAGAAGGCTCCTGCAGAAACAACTTCTTCTGCTTTTTTCTGCATATCTAAATCTAAAGTAGTATACACATGAAAACCTCCTGCTCGAAGAGCTTCTTCTCCGTATAATTTTTCTAATTCTGAAATAACATAAAAAACAAAATGAGGCGCAACAATGGCTTTTTTTGGAGAAACAAGATATTGTAAAGTATTTCTTCCAAGAGCTTCACGGTACTGTGATTCAGAAAGCATATTTGCAAGAAACATTTTTTCCAAAATCTTTTTTTGTTGTTGAATTAATTCATTAGTGTTATTTCCATAAGGAGAATAGTAAGTCGTTGCCTTCGGAAGCGCAGCAAGAAGAGCTGCCTCATCTGGTGTTATATCCTGAGCATCTTTATTAAAAAATGTCTTTGCTGCAGACTGAATACCATAAGCATTATTTCCATAAGGAACTGTATTTAGATACCAATCCAGAAGCTCATCTTTCGAATATAATTGTTCGAGTTTCACAGCAATAAAAGCTTCTGTTATTTTTCTTTCTAGTGTTTGCTTCCTATTCAAGTATAAATTTCTTGCTAATTGCATTGTAATAGTCGAACCCCCTTCTTGTATGGATCCGCTTTGCATATTTACTCGAAAAGCTCGAAAAACTGCAAAAATATCTATTCCAAAATGTTTATAAAATTGAGCATCTTCCGTAATCAAAGTTGCGTTACGAAAAACATCAGGAATTTTTTCATGAGGAATAATCTTTCGATTTTCTTCGCCATACAGTTCATAAAGAATATGTTGTCCTGTACGGTCATAAATTATTGTTGTTTGAGAAAGTGAGTCAGATCCTAATTGTTCTAAATCAGGAATTTCATATTTATATAAATATACAACACCTCCCACAACACCTACTCCAGAAAAAATCAAAACAAAAATCAAAACAACGGCAAATTCACGTAAAAATACACCGCATTTCTTAAAAAAATTTTTCCCGAATATTCTTATTCTTTCCATATATAAGAACTCTAACACAATAAAAAGAAGACGCAAGAGAAAACAACACTAGACTCAAGAAAAACGTAATATCCCCAAACGAAGAATTCCCACAAAAATCCATTGAAATATAAGAAAAAGAACTATAGAGGGTCCCGTAGGAATATCCAAATAAAAAGAAAGGAAAATTCCTATAATCACAGCAAGAACATTAAAAAAAACACTCCAAAGAAGAACTGAGAAAAAACTTTTACAAAACGATTGTGCTGTAACAACAGCAATAACCAAAAGAGCACCAATAAGAAGTCCTCCGATAATCTTAAGAGAAAAACCTACAAAAATAGCTACGCTCAAAAAGAAAAACAATTCAATAAGAGAAGTCGAAATTCGAGATTCGCTTTTTGCATACGAAGGATCAAGCACAATAGTTTTAAGTTTTGATCCAAAAAAGAGCAAAAAGGTTCCGATACATACTGAAGCTCCCAAAAAATACCAGACTTCCTCAGGACGAACAGTAAGAACACTTCCAAAGAGAAATGTTTCCAATGAAATGGTATTATTTTTTGCAAAATGAGAAAGGACGAGAGCTAAAGCCAAACCACCAGAAAGTAAAACCATAGTTACAGCATCGGACGTGTACTGTTTATCTCTCATAAAAAACCACAAAACGAAAGCGCTCAATAAAGCAATACCAAGACCACCTAAAGAAGGAGAAAAGCCAAAAAGTATTCCTATTCCTACACCAGCCAATGAGGTATGTGCCAGCATATCAGAAAAAATGGCATACCGACCCGCAACCACATAGGTTCCAAGAATTCCTGAAATAAAAGCAGCTAGAATACCAATAAAAAAGGCTCTTTGTGCAAAATCTAACATTATAATATCAAAAAATGTCATAGTAAATTTTCTTTATGTGCGGACAATGTATGCTTCTCATTTTTTTCGGTTTGAATAGTGTGATGAATGGGGGTAATACTTTTAAGAACAACTTCTTTTGTTTTTTCTGAACCTAATTCAAGAAACTCCATAGGAGTGCATCCTTCATGAAGATGTCGATCCAAACAAAGAATCCTCTTACACATTTTTACTACATGCTCTATTTCGTGAGAAACAAAAAGAATAGTTATGCCTTTTTGCTTATTCAATTCTGCTAATAATTCATACATCCGAATTCGATTTATATGATCAACTCCACTTGTAGGTTCATCGAAGAGAAGAAGGTTGGGTTCATGAACAAGTGCTCGTGCAATAATAACTCTTTGCTTTTGACCACCAGAAAGATCATTAAAATTTCTTTGCATAAAGGAAGCAGAAAGACCTACTGATTCCAGTACATTTTTTATTTTTTCCTCTTTCTCCTTTTTCTTCCAAAAAAGAAAACTTTTCTGTCCAAATCCCATAGCTACTATTTCTGAGACAGAAACAGGAAATGTATTATTGGGAAAATATTTCTGGGGAACATATCCAATGCGCACATCAGGTGCTAATGAAATAAAACCTTTATTTGGGGAAATAATACCAAGAATAGCTAAAAGGAGTGTGGTTTTCCCTGCCCCATTTGGACCAACAATTCCAACATATTCACCATATTGAATACGGAAAGAGACATCATCCAATGCCAAAAAATCTCCCCGTTTCACAGTTATATGTTCACAATGCACAATATCTTTTGTAGACATCTCTTTCATAGAAACATTCTCTTACTTTTAAAACACCGGAAACTACACAAACAATATTTCAATTACATCCAAGCGCTTGAGAAAATGAATATAAATTTGAATCAAGTACATCGAAAAAATCTTTATTTTCGTCAAGAGGACCTCGTCCAAGAGGATTAATTTCTAACATGGAAAGACCCGTCTCTAAAGAGAGAGTTTCGGAAAAACGTTTCAAACCTCCCTCTTCTACAAGAATATGGGTAATTCCCTCACGAGCTTCCTCCTTTAATTCAGTAAGAATCTTAGCAGATGGTTCATCCATAGTCGAAAGTCCAGCTATAGCATGTGTAGTAAACCCATAACGACGAGCAATGTATCTAAATGCATCATGAGAAACAATCACCTCATTTCGTTGACATACATCAAGAGTTTCTGCATATTTTCTATCCACTTCTTTAAAACGATTTTTTAGATTTTCTGCGTTTTTCTTATAAGAAGATGCGTATTCACTGTCTATTTCTGAAAATTTCTTTTCTATGAAATCTATCATATTTTGTGCAAGCACTGGATCAAGCCACATATGAGGATCAAAAGACCCATGATTATGTTCTTCTTCGAGAGATGCCTCTTTTTCATCTGAATGTGATGAATGATCTTCATCGTCGACCTTTATAATTTCTTGAGAAATACTTTCCACCGAATCCATTTGGTCAAAAAGAGAAAGTGTTTTTACGCCCTTATCTTCCAATTGCACAGGCAAATCTTCCGTCCATAATTCAAGCCCTTTTCCCTGAAAAATAACAAGGTTTGAATCAAACATTTTTGCAATATCTCCGGGAGTTGGTTGATACGAATGCACATCTTTAGCTTCCGCAATATTAATAACGTTTATACGATCTCCCCCAATTTCTTCTGCCATAAAAGCTATTGGATAAAAACTCGCAATTATTTGAAGCTTTTCTTTTTTCTCAAATTCTTCTGAAACAGGCATTATTTCCTGAGTATCTTTTTTTAGAAAAAGAAAAAGAGATCCGAGGATAAAAAAAATTCCTAAAAAACCAAACCCTACAATAAATTGATTTTTCTTATTCATAAAGACTATATTTCCTTTTATACATTATTTTTTATACATCTGACATTTTTTACATAAACCTGAAAACGAAAATGAATGAGATCGAACCTTTAATCCACAAGACTCCAAAAAAAATATTGCTTTTTGTAAAGCCTCTTTCATAAAATCTTCTTCAAAACATTCTTTTTCTTCACATTGTTCACAAACAAAGTGATGATGATGTTGATTTTTTACTTCATAAAATCTGGTTTGACCGGGAATATCGCAATATTCAAGAAAACCCTCCTCTTTAAATGACTGTAATTGTCGGTATACCGTAGTAAGATCAAAGACTATATTTAAACTCTTCAAATATTGAGCAACTTCTTCTGCTGAAAAAGGTTTGTCCTGGACTTCAAACAAAGACAAAAGAGCTTTTCTGACCTTCGTCATTCTTTTTTTTCCCTTTTGTTGGAAATGGCTCGTGTCTTTTTTCATAATAAATGCAAATCATTTGCATTTATAGTATACAGTCTCGAAATAAATGTCAAATTTCTATAAAAATTTTATTTGGAAATATCTCTTCATGGAGTATTTTTCTCTTTGAATAAAATTTTATCTTTTATTCTCTTTTCTATTCATACATTTGAAAATAAAAAACCGTCGATATACATAGGTATCGACGGAAAATAAATAGAATCCTTTTATTTTTTCTTTTTATAATTTTCAAGTTCTCGAAGAGTGATACGAGACATGAAACCTCCCTCAAAAATTGCCATCTGAGCAATTTCTATATTGGGGAATAACCTCACATGTATATGTCTATACATATCTCGACAAGTCGTTTTCTCCTTTACATTTCCAGATAGACTACTTTTTGATAACTCTTCATCAAAGATAGTTATCTGCGTTGTAATGGAAACTTTCCCAACTTTCTCCTCAAAAAAAAGAGAACCTAGTTCCATTCTTCCATCTTCAATTAAAAAAGGGTTCGTTTGGAACGCTTCATAACCAAAGTCGAAAGAATTTAACAACTTTTGCAGTGAGTCTGGATCATATAATGTCCCACTTTTATTGGGAGCGATGAACATGTCTATAATATGATCCTTTCCTCGCCTGTATTCTCCACCTATATTTACTTGCTCTTTTTCATCGACGAGAATCACATTTTGATTCTCGCAGAGAATTCTCCGAATCTCAGATAATACACTCATAGAACAACCTCTCTATTTTAGGAAAGAACTGAAAAATACCTTGAAATTTTCTCTTCAAGTAAAACAAAATTTACTGATATTTTTTATTTTTGTCAAGAGTATGTGGTGTACAATCGAGAAAAATTCTCTTCGTCCCCTTAAGAAATATACCTTGCTAAAAATCAAGATAAATAAATTTTCCTCTCTCTTTTCGACCGTATGAGTCAAAAGATCCCTCTTCCTTATAAATCTCCCCTCCTACCCTCCCGTCCAAGCAAAGATTTCTTTGAAGTTCTTTATGATGAGTTCTACAACAGATTCTTTTGTTTGTGGTGTAAGGGTGATGTAGTCTTTGGTTATGGTTTCATTCCCACTCAGATCTTTTACTATGACTTTGTAAGAGTAGAGAGTTCCTGGTTTCCAAGAGGTGAGTACAATGATGTGATTCTTTGTTGGGGAAGAACTTACATTCACTGTTTTTTCTTCTCCTGCTCTTCCTTCTTTGTAGATGAGGGAGGAAGAAGCATCTTCATCTGTTTGCCAGTTAATAATCATTTGTACTTTTCCGTTTTGTGAAAGAGCGGAGTCGGTAGAGACTCTTTCTACTGTAGGAGAAGTTTCATCTTTTTGCATAGTGAATTCTATCTCATCAGAGAGAGTTTCATTTCCCATATCATCTCTGACTCGTACAGTAAGAACGTAGTTTTCTCCAGGAGTGAGTTCTTTGAGGGTGAGGGAGTGAGTTTGGAGGAGGGAGGGATTTCCTTCACTCTTTTGATCTTCTTCTTTGTTTTTGTTTTTGTAGGTTACAAGAGAGTCGGTAAGAGTATCAGTAAGGAAGTTTACTTTTGCTTCTCTGTCTGAAAGAACTTCTATCTTGATTTCTTTGATTTGTGGTGGAGACTTTGGTTCAAAGGTAGAGTCGGAAGAAGAGAAGAGATTTTTTGATTCATCTTCTCCTTTTACTCGGAAGTGGTAGGTAGAGTTTTCTAAAAGATTGTTTATGATAATTTCATGATCTTTTTTGAGTTCTTCACTTTTTCTTGTTTGTCCATAGTTTTCTGTGTTTCCATATTCAACAATAGAGGTAGTGGGAGTGGAAGTTTTCCATGTGATAGTTGTTTCCCCTATTTGTTTGGAAGAAGCTTTAATGGAAGAGATGGAAGAAGGAGATTGCGTTTGGAAGGTTTGTTGGGAGGAGGTGCCTATGTTTCCGGCGGTGTCGGAAGATCCTGTGGAGAAGAAGTATTTAGTAGATGGGATGAGACCTCGAAGAGTTACGGAGTGGGAGGTGGTGTATTTGGTGGGGTCGAAACCTGTAATACTATCAATTGTGGCATATTCAAGGTCTTTTGTCGTACCATATTTTACTCTACTATCAGAAACTTCATCCGTCTCCCAACTCACCACTGCACTCTCTCCTGTAATGTCTTTGACTTTGACTCCTGAGATAGAGGGAGGAGTAGATTCTGCTTGTTCACTTCCACTGTCTACTTGTTTGAGTTTTGTTGTGAAGCTTTTTTCTTCACTCTCTATGAGGGTTCCAAGATTATCTTCACAAAGAAGTTTGTAGAAGTAGGTTGTGTTAAAGATGAGTCCTCCAAGATGCAGGGAATGGAGTGTGTCATAGATTCCTGTCGCTTCTGTTTGAGGAACTTCTTGGTAGTTTCTTGATTGGGTTCCATATTCAAGGATGCAGTTTGCTGCTTGATCCGTCTGGAAGGTTATGACTGCTTTTTGATCAGTGAGTACTTTAGGAGGATCACTGATAGTATGAATCTTTGAAAGAGGTGCATGATTGTATTCTGGATCTAAGGTTGTTTTCATTGTTTGTATATCACTCTGTGATTCGTTTTGATTGATATCTTTAACACTCACTTGATATTCATACTCTGTATCAGGAGTAAGAGTATCGAGTACCCTGTAGTGAGATCTATCGTATGTTGTTCCTTGTTCTGTTTGTGTGAAGGTAAGGCTTCCTTTTTTTCTGTACTGAAGGAGGAAGGATGCTTCTTCATCTGTGTTTGCTGTAATAACTGCTTTGTCATTTGAGATAAGAGATGTTTGAAGATTCGTTATGGTAGGAGGTGTTTCGTCGAGTGTTGTAGAGAATTGAAAATAGTTTCCTCCATTATTGTCATTGGCAATGTTTCCTTGTGAGTCGGTGGAGGTAACGTAGAAATAGTAGGTGGTTCCTTGAGTAAGAGCATCTAAGGTTACTTGATGATTTTTTGTAAGAACACTTGATCCGGAGAGAGTGATAGGATCGATAAGAGATCCATTCTTGTTTTCACTGTAATGGAGTACAGAGTCTGCAGGGACATTCGTATTCCAGAATATGGTTGCTTGTGTGTTAGAAGCACTTGATACCGCTACACCACTGATAGAAGGTCCAGGATTCGTTGTGACTTCATATCCATTGCCATTATTGTCATTGACTCCGGTATTGCCTTGAGGATCAGTAGAGGCAACTCTAAAGAAGTAGGGAGTGTTTGGTGTGAGGTTGGTAAGAGTGACTCTATGAAGTCCTGATTGTGCTTGGGTGTCAGCATAGGTAGAGACTCCTGTTTGTTTGGTATAGGTGTTGGGAGTGGTTGCATATTCTACACGAGAGTCAGAGAGTTCATCTGTTTCCCATGTGATAGTTACGGTTGTGGTGTCTTTAGATTCTACGGTTACGTTTTGTAGAACAGGAGGGGTTTGATCTGATCCTCCTCCACCTTCTCCGAAGTCTTGAATACCATTTGCTTTCATCGTAACGGTTTGTGAGAAGAAAGAAACATTTCCTGGTGTGTCTGTTGTCTTTGCTTTGTAGGTGTAGAGAATGTCTGGTTGTGGGGTAGCATCAGTAAGGAAGTTTGTTGTTCTTGAGGTTATGATATTTTGAAGCGTATAGGTAGTAGCGTCATCACTTCTATAGAGTTTGTAGTTTCCGAATCCTGTTGGAGGTTCTTCTATTGTTTTGAATCCTACGAAGGCTCGGTATTCTGGAGGGGTAAGAAGCATATTACTCGTATCTTGAGAAATGACTCGTGTAGGAGTTTCTGGAGTAGTTGTGTGTATGGTTTGTGTTTCATTCCCGTATTGATCTTTGAAGCGAGTATAGACAATGTCGGGATCAGTTTCGAGTTTTATTGTTACCGTTGCATTAAAAGGTTCCCAAGGAGAGTTGGTAAGGTTTTCGTCAAGAGAAATCTTCATCTGTGTTGGAGAGTCATCACTGACTCCAAGAGTAAGAACAGATGTGGTGGAGGGAATGGTGAGGTCTTGAGTGGAAGCATCAACAAGGAGGGAGGGATTGGTGGGAGTTTTTGTATCGAGGGTAAAGGTATTTGATTCAGCTCGTGCGATATTATTCGCTCCTTCATTGTCACTTACGGTTACACGGATTTTTGCATTGGTAAGATAGAAAGATTCACTTACGAGAGAAGGAGTCCAGGTAGCACTGTGTGTTGTGTACGTATCTTGATTCACTGTTTTGTTTTGTATATCTTCGGGAGCTAGAGTATTGGAAGCGATATTGATCCAACTACTTCCATTGTAGTATTCAAAGCTCGGAGTAACTATTCCTGGAGTATTGGTTCCGGTATTGGTATCTTCATCTTTTGTTTCGTACGTGATAGTTACTGTTTTATCAGTATTGGGAGTAGTGGTTACATTTTGAATCATAGGGAAAGCATTCACAACATAGCCTACTTTTACATCATCGACTTGAGGTTGAGAAAGAAGGTCAGGAGAAGAAAGATCTACTTTGTATTGAAAGAAGCGATCTTCAAAGATATCTTTCATATCTTGAGGGATAGCACTGGCTGTGCAACTTACCGTTGTATTGTTTTTTGTACAATGTGTAGTAAGAGAAGAGGGAGTAGATTGTGCTATTTGTATCCAGGGGGAAGAAGAAAGATTTCCTTTCGTTCCTGCAGTTTTGAGAGAAAGAGTTACTGAAGAACCTGTTGGGAGTATTTCATTTTCTTTCCATTCTATTGTTCCCATGACATTAGCATCACTACTGGAATCAAATGCTGAAGAGATAAGAGAACCAGCAAGGTATCCAGATTTAAGTGAACCTGCGCTTCCATCAGTTGCAGGTGCGGTAGCTCCTTTTGTTCCTCCGAGTGTTTGAATCGTTTGATTGGTAAATGTTTTGTTTTCATAGGCATAGGCGATTCTTCCTCCTCCCCCTCCTCCTCCACCACCTTGTCCCGCCCCACCATTGGCTTGAAGCTTTCCACCGTTTATGGTGAAGTTTTTTGCATAGAGTATGTTTATAGATCCTCCTGATCCTCCTCCACCATTGGTGAGTCCAGCGCTACCGTTACTGGATATGGTTCCATAGAGGTTGAGATTGTTATTCGTTCTGATTCGTATATCTCCTCCTCCTGTTCCTCCTGTAGACTTTCCTCCTCCACTTCCAAGATCTTCGGGAACAAAGTCATTTCCATAGGTGTTAGGGGAAGTTGCTCCATCACTACTATTTCCTCCTCTTCCTCCATATGTTCCTCCTGATCCATATCCAAGAGAGCCTGTTGTTCCTGCTCCTGTTCCAAGAGTAGGAGTGTAACCTTTCGTGTTGGTGTTTATGGATGCTCCTGTACCACTTACTCCATGAATAGTGAGATTGGTAGAAATGAGAGTTCCTGTTCCATTGGCTACTATGTGTGAGGTGTCAGTAGAAGAGTTAAGAGTTCCTATGGTTATGTCTCCTGTAGTGTTAAGAGTGGTTCCTGTAGGAATGGCAAGAAGTCCTTTGTTTTTTACAATGATGTTTCCAAGGGAGAGGGAGTTGTTGGTGAAGTTGTCTTGGGGGATGAGGGTTTGGACGGTAGCTGTTTGATTGTTATTGTCTATGGTGAGGGTGCCATTGTTGGGGCCTTGAGAGGCAGTTTCAGTGTAGATAGTGCCGGCTGCTGCGGTTCCACAAGGAAAAGCTCCACATCCTGAGGGTCCTCCAAATACCTGCATTACAATCGACCCAAAATCATTTCCTGAAGTAAGTTTAACGGCGATGCGACCACCACTGCTTCCGCCAGCATTAGAAATCATATTTGCCTTTAAAGATCCTGAACCACTTATGCTTCCAGTAATTATATTAATAGATCCTCCTGTGCCTGTATTACTTGAAGATCCAGAATTTGCTGTTACTGAGCCAGAAATAATTACTGATTCAGCAACATTCAAAACAATAGATCCCCCCCCCTGAATTATTATTCCCTCCAGTTCCTAAATTAACTGGATTATAAAGAGATCCGTAAACAAATCCGCCACAATCCACTATATTATTTCCTCCATATGAAGCAGTAAAAGTATTATTGTATTTACAAATTCCCGGTCCATACCCCGCCCCATATCCCCTCCCATCCACATTAATCTTTCCTCCAATTTGAACATCGAGATTACCATTAATTGTAAGGTTCATTTTGTATGCTTCCGTATTCGTGTTAGCGCTATGCGTCATATACCCTCCGGATTTTACCGTAATATCTCCATTGAGCGTATGAGGAAGATCTGCAATAAGCGCCCAGTTTTCAATAGTAAGAGACCCCTGAGGAAGATCAAAAATTCCTCCTCGAAGAGCGATACCACTTTCTATTGCGGAGACTCCAGAAAGTCCGGTTACAGAATCGGGATTATCAAGTATGAGAGTGGTCCCGGTAGGAACGCTGATTTTTCCTCTATTTTTTACGACTAGATTTTTAATGGTCCATGTTTGAGTGGAGGGGATAGCAGTGAAAACGGAAGAAGTTTGATTGTTATTATCAATCGTTACTGCTCCGTTTCCCGTGCCCTGACTTGCGGTTTCGGTGTAGATGGTGCCGGCAGCTGCACCATACGCTTGCATAACAACGGATCCGAAGTCATTTCCGGAAGTAAGTTTTACCGCAATTCGTCCACCACCAGAACGAGACATTGCAGTTGTCTTAATTGAACCTGATCCATTAAGAATATGAGTGATAATATTTACACCTCCTCCAGACCCTCTATAAGCATCAAAACTACTAGATGAAATAGTACCATTTAAGGTAGTTACTCCAAAAATATTCAAAATAACAGCACCTCCTCCACTATCAGATCCTAAATTTATAGGATTCATTATAGATCCGTATGTTAGACAGCTTACATTTTCACTTTGTCCTCCATAAGCACCCCTTTCACCACAATATCCTGGTCCATATCCTGTTCCATACCCTTTCCTATCTACATTAATCTGTCCTCCGGTTTGAACATCGAGATTACCATTAATTGTAAGGTTCATTTTGTATGCTTCCGTATTCGTGTTAGCGCTATGCGTCATATACCCTCCGGATTTTACCGTAATATCTCCATTGAGCGTATGAGGAAGATCTGCAATAAGCGCCCAGTTTTCAATAGTAAGAGACCCCTGAGGAAGATCAAAAATTCCTCCTCGAAGAGCGATACCACTTTCTATTGCGGAGACTCCAGAAAGTCCGGTTACAGAATCGGGATTATCAAGTATGAGAGTGGTCCCGGTAGGAACGCTGATTTTTCCTTTGTTTTTTACAATTAGATTTTTAATAGTCCAAGTTTGGGTAGAAGGAATAGCGGTAAATACAGAAGAAGAAACATTATTATTATCAATAATCACCGTTCCATTTCCGGATCCTTGACTTGCAGTCTCGGTGTAGACGGTTCCAGCGCCAGCTCCGGGGGCTCCATACGCTTGCATCGTGACGAATCCAAAATCATTTCCGGAGGTGAGTTTTACGGCAATGCGACCGCCACCACCATTATATCCAGCAAGAGATGAGCCATTTACTTCAACAGATCCGGAACCAGAAAAGAAATCTCCTAAGATATTTACTGAGCCACCAGCACCTCCAGCAGTTATTCCTTTTGATGTCACTTTTCCATTTATAATTATATTCCCAATTGTGAATATAACCACCGATCCCCCACCGATCCCTCCATTATTATAATAACCAGCACCTCCAATATTAACAGGATGATTAATGGAACCATATGTTGCAACAACACTACTACTCCCGACTCCCCCATAAGTTCCACCTGCAACACCACTCGTTCTTGATCCGCTTGGAGTTGATCCATCCGCATACCCCTTCCCATCTACATTAATCTGTCCTCCAGTTTGAACATCGAGATTCCCTCCGACACTCATGAGAAGTCTATGCGTTTCCGCTGATCCGTTTGCTGTATGCGTAAGATATCCTTTATCAAGAATCGTAACATTTCCCGTAACAAGAAGTTTTCTATTGATATCATCGAGTCTATACCCATTACTCATAGTAAGAGTAGAAGTTGATGCTCCTCCTCCAAGAGTAAGAGATTGTATAGTAATGGTTCCACCATTTACATCGAGTGTAGGTTGATTCGTTCCTGTGTAATTTATAACAACATCATCTGTGCTTGTAGGAACAGTTCCTGTATTCCAGTTCGTTACTGTAGTCCAAGCAGTGCTTGTTGTTCCTGTCCAGGTTACAGTGGAAGCATGAGTAGGAGAAGAAAAAGAAAAAAAGGCTCCAAGACATCCGAGTAAGAGGGAGAGAGAAAAAGAAAAAAATGATTGTCTTTTTATGGTTGCTTCATGCATCTTTTTTCTTTTTGAAGTATCGAGAAGAACACTCTTAAAAGTACCACAGAAACACCTTTGGAACAAGAAGGAATTTATTTTTATAAATAAAGGTCTTTTAGATAGTTTCGTGCCGATACTATCTCTATATTCTCAATCGTTTTTTCTCTTTTGATTTCTTTGACCACTTGGACTGATTTAAGTGCGTATTTTTTGAAAAAGTATTTCAATGTAGTATTTAATTCATCATCTTTTAACTTCGCTTCAACAATCTCAATAATTTTACCATTTTCAGTCACAGCAAAGTCAACTTCTTTTCCTTCTTTGGTTCGGAGATATCGAAGATCAAATGTCTTTCCCGTTTCATCACTTTTTCCCAAAACATGTTTAAACAAACTCAATGCTACAAAATTTTCAAACATTGCCCCATCATCTCCAGAAACCATACCCGTATCAAAGAAATATATTTTTGGTTCTTTCAAAATCGAGCGTGCGATATTTTTTGAATAGGGGGTAATTCTAAAAACAATAGAGAGGCTCTCAAAAATTTCAATGTATCTTTTAACCGTCGTGGGAGAAATTTGCACATCTTCAGCAATCGAACGATATGAAACAGGTGAACCGACTTTTTCTCGAAGTAAATCCAATACCATTTGTATAGCTCGAAAATTGTGAACGGTTTCAAAATCTAAAATATCTTGTCTTATCAAACCATCAGCATATTGATTCCTCCATCGATCAGCATCTTGATCACTTTCGGCCAAAAACGGTTCTGGAAAACCACCCCGCACAATAAATCGATCTATATCAAAGAAAACTTTTGCATATTTAAGCTCTGAAAGAGAAAAAGGAAGAAGTTGATGTACAAAAAACCGACCAACCAACGAATCACCAGCCTTACGAAATGTATTGAGCCGAGCACTTCCTGTGACTAAAATTTTTAAATGTTCGGGTTTTGTATCAAAAACACCTTTAAGATAGGTCTTCCATCCTTTCATTTTGTGAAGTTCATCAAAAATCAAGAGTTCGGTTTTCTGAGGCCAAATTTCTTTTTGTATAATTTGACGATCTTGTGATCGATCATAATTGAGATAAACTGCATGTTCAAAGCTCTTGCCGATTTCTTTGGAAAGCCATGTTTTTCCAACCTGGCGAGGACCCACGATAAAAACCATTTTTTTCTCAAGATCCTTTTTGATACGCTCTATTTGCCTTCTGTACATACTCTTTTGGCTTAATACTTTATATAGACTATAGTACAGCATAATGGACAAAAGTCAAGACTATTATCCATTTTTCCCCTCTTTCCATATCCGCGAGGAGTCCTCGACGTGGCGGTCCATCCGAAATTCCTGGTTTGCTTCACCACACTCATAAAAACGAAAAAGAAAATCCCCCTCAATCCCCCTTTTCCTCAGGGGGAGGAATGAGCTCTGGATTGCCACTTCACGCGAAGACTCCTCCTCGCAATGACTCGGATCGGACTGATTTGCCACGACTGAGTACAGCCTCACAAAGACAGAAAAGAAAAGTATAAAAATAAAAACAAGAACTCACTCAAAAAGACATTAAAAAATATATATGAATTAAAGACTCTTCTCCTGCATATTCATTACTTCGTGAGTAATATATTTTTTCACCCCTTCCCAATCAAGGGGAACGATCATAACTGGCATAGGCTCAAGGTCTGCATTTTCGAAAAAAACTAAGCTTTTGTATATATGGATGGTATTGTACTGTATATCACTAAATTTCTCCTCAAAGCATCCTATTATTTCGGAAAGTTTATATTTTTTGAGGAGAAAATATATATCGATAAAATCTTTTTTACTTCCTCGAGAAGAAACAGCGTCTATTTTCATCGAAGCAATATCTCTTTCATCTGCAAGTTTTATCCCAGAAAATTCCACGAATTCAAAAAGCATTTTGTAAGGATACTCCAAAAAACTTAGTTTCACTCCATCTAGAATACAATGAAGTGTTCCTTCATCTTCAGAAACGAGAGTCATAGATCCTTTTTGAGAAAGATATTTTTTTAATTTTTCTCTCTCAAATCTCTGTAATGAAAAAAAGTCTAAATCCACAGAAATACGATGTCCGATTTCTATAGCAAGTGCTGTTCCTCCAGCAAGATAAAAACGTTCCAAAAGAGGAATATCTTTTATCTTTTCGAAAACGCACTTTGTTTGGTGATTGATAGTTTCGGGATACATAAGCCATGTACTGTAAAGAAAATAAACCAATAATTTCTCGATTTTTCATCGAGAACTTTTTCGTATTTTTGAAAAATTTCTTCGAGCTGTTTTTTTGTATATGTTTTCATCATCCAAGAAACATCTTCTTCATTTCCAAAGGAAAGTATACGAGACACAATAAATTCACCATGGATATTTTCATCCAATTCTTGGCAATTTACATCCCAGAAAAGTGAAGTTTTTTTCAGTGGATTCATAGAGAAATAGTATCAAAAAATAAAGCAAAAATCAAGCAATACTTTTTTATACACAATGTATTTATCTTTAATAAGCTTTACACTCTGGCATAAAAAGAATCGGCTAGTCCCCCGCTTTCGCGGGGGGAAAGATTGAATGCGAGAGAAAGAAATTCTAAAAAAGGGACGAGGAAAGTAAAAATGATTCGGAAGACTTTTCTCTTTTTATGAGAAACATCAAAGATAGTTTCTTAGTAATTTTTAAGAAAGTAAATACATATCATATAAATCCTCTTCTTCTGTCTCTATTCTCATATTAAGTGTGCTCATAATGCCTAAAAATTCTTTTCTAAAATCTTCTTTAGCATTTCTAATTGAATCAACACTTGTATAGGTATCCAGAAAATTTAAAACGTCTTTTGCAATATTATTCATTTCTTCGATTAATTGTTTGCCCATCTCAACAGCTCTTTCATTTTCTTCTTTTGTATTGAAGTAGTCTGGATAAAACTTTTCGTCCTCCAATTTCAAATGTGCTACTAAATTTTTTTTAAATGTATTCAAATGTAAAATAACATCTCCTATTCTCTCATCCTCTCCTGAATCAAAAATTTCAAGCACTCTCGTAAGATCAGCTGTAGCATTCGATGTTGATTTTTTAATAGAGTAATGATTTTCTCTCGATCCATGTATATATAAGGATTAATTAATAATACGAAACCAAAACAGAGCACTCTTTGCATTATATATCTCACTAACTAAGAAAGCATTAAAAGGAAACACGTTTTATAAGAAGGACTTTTTCTACCCTACAATCAAAATTTTTATCAACTTCACACAACAATATTTATCAATTTTCCTTTTACAAAAATAATTTTTCGGATTTCTTTTCCTTCAATAAATTTTTGTACTTTCTGATTTGAAAGTGCGTTATTTTTAATTTCTTCTTCAGAAATATTTGTCTTCAATACAAGTATATCTCGAGTTTTTCCATTCACTTGAAAAACAAAATTGCTATAAGCATCCTGTATATTTTCCTTGCTATATTCCGGCCATGACTCAAGAAAAATAGATGTTTTATGTCCCATTTTTTCCCAAAGCTCTTCTGCTATATGAGGAGCAAAGGGAGACAAAAGAAGGAGAAAAATTTTATACAGTTCACCTGGAAGTTCTTTTTCTTTTTCCATATCATGAGAAAGAATCATAAGGGAACTTATCGCTGTATTAAATCGAAAATTTTCAATATCTTCTGTTACTTTTTTAATAGTTTTATGAAGCAAGTTTTTAGTCGTATCTTTCATTACAAGCTGATTATCTATCGAGACTCTTTCTCCAAGTCGCCAAACTTTTTCAAGAAATCTTCTCACACCACTCACCCCTTCTGTATTCCATGCAATTTTTTGTGTAAAAGGCCCCATAAACATTTCATACAATCGCAAAGAATCGGCGCCAAATTCTGCCACTACATCGTCAGGATTAATAACATTATTCCAGCGTTTACTCATTTTGCGACCATCTGCAGCATTGATAAGCCCCACATGTACTAATTTTTTGAAAGGCTCTTTCGTAGGAACTATTCCTATGTCATACAAAAATTTATGCCAAAATCTAGCATAAAGAAGATGTCTCGTCGCATGTTCTGCTCCCCCTACATAAAGATCTACAGGAAGCCATTGACTATAAAGACTAGAATTTGAGAATTGAAATTCAGAATCAACTTTTACAATATAAGAAAGATAGTACCACGATGATCCCGCCCATTGAGGCATTGTATTCGTCTCACGTTTCGCTGGCCCACCACATTTGGGGCATACGGTATTAACCCAACTTTCAATCCCAGAAAGAGGTGATTCTCCCGTTCCTGTAGGTTCATAAGAGTTCACATCGGGCAGTATAACTGGCAATTGTTCCTCAGGAACTCCCACAGCCCTACATTGCTTACAATGAATAATAGGTATGGGCTCGCCCCAATACCTTTGACGAGAAAAAACCCAATCCCTCATTTTATAATTCACCGTTCTTTTTCCATTTTCTTTTTTCTCAAGCCATTTCGTCATTTTTTCTCGCGCCTCTTGAGAAGAAAGTCCCGTGAATTCTCCTGAATCTACCAGCACTCCTTCTCCAGTAAAACATTCTGATTTTTTACCACAAAGAATCTCCCACATATATTCAAAATTCTCGAGATTCAAAAAACTTTTCATTTTATCGCCCGTTATCCATACAGCTTTATGATTCAAAGTTTCTTCCTCTTTCGGCGATTTCCATTTATCATTTTTAAGTTGAAATACCATTCCCCTTCCTTCAGCATATCTATTTATTCCTTTATGTGCCGCATAAAAATGTGTATGTATTTCTCCTCCAAGAAAACGAACAAATTCTGGATTTTGATATCCTGTTTCTTCGATAATTTCACGTTTTGCTGTATCTAAAAATTGTTCTTTATCTTCAACACCTCCAATAATTCCTGAATGCCAGCCAAATTTCTCCCAATCAAGACAAAGATACGCATCTTCAGACCAATGCTTTAAAAAAGCAAATGCTGTTCTTCGACGGACAGTTTCAGCATCCTTTCTAACCGCATCCTTTCCCTCTAAATCCGAAAAAAGAATAGCTACCGACTGACGAAGTGGAAGATTATACTTTTTTGCAAATTCAAAATCCCGATCATCATGAGATGGAACAGCCATAACTGCACCAGTACCATAAGAACCTAATACATAATCAGCAACAAACACTGGGACAGATTCTCCATTGAATGGATTTATTACTCGCACTCCTTTAAGCTCAACTCCCGTTTTTTCTTTGGCAAGCTCCGTTCTTTGCATCACCGTTTTTTTCTTTGCTTGTTCAATATAATGCTTTACTTCATCCAAATTTGAAATACAGATTTCTAAAGTTTTTTCTTTGCGAGAGGAACAAGAAGAAAGAGATTTCATCAAAGGATGCTCCGGAGCAACGACGATATAGGTACATCCAAAAATAGTATCTACTCGCGTCGTAAAGACTTCGATAAAATTTTTATCATGGGTACTTTTTTGACTATTAATTCCTTCTTCATACGCACTTTTTTTGGATTGCTTCGTCGCTTCATCTTTCTCAATACTAAGAGGGAATTTTACAACAACTCCTTCTGAACGACCTATCCAATTTTTCTGTTGATCTATAATGGATTTTTCCCAATCTAAATCTTTTATATCCAAATCTTCAAGAAGTCGATCGGCATACTCCGTCATCTTTAGTACCCACTGACGCATTGGTTTTTGTTCAATTTCAGATCCACACCGTTCACACAATCCATTTTCCAAATCCTCATTTGCCAAACCTGTCTTACATCCTGGACACCAATTAATTGGTTCATAGGATTCATAAGCAAGACCTTTTTCAAACATTTTAAGAAATATCCATTGCGTGAACCTATAATATTTTGGATCTGTTGTGTTAATTTCTCGATCCCAATCATACGTAAATCCAATTTTTCGAAGTTGTTCTTTGAATTTTTTTATATTTTCTTTCACCGCAACACTAGGATGTATTTTGTTTTTGATAGCATAATTTTCTGCGGGAAGTCCAAAGGCATCCCAGCCCATCGGATGAAGAACACTCTTTCCTCGTAAAATTTCAAAACGCGCAGAAATATCTGTTGCGATATATCCTTTAGGGTGTCCTACGTGAAGACCTGATCCTGATGGATAGGGAAACATATCCAAAGCGTAAAATTTCTCTTTTTTCGAATAGTCTTTGAATGTCTTCTTTTCTTCCCAATATTTTTGCCATTTTTTCTCAATTTTTCGAGGTTGATATTTCATACATATAATATTCAGCATTGATAGATATTTTCGAGACTATGACCACTCTTGTTTTAATAATAAAAATTCCAAATTTTTCATGAAAATTCCAAGAAAAACAAAAATTAGTAACAGTGCCCTTCTACTTTACTCTGCAAAAATCAATTTGAAAAGAATGCCTTTAAAAAAAGGAGTATTCTTTTTAAAAAAGCATTCTCTTCTCAAACTAAAGTATTTTAAACACCTACACTCTTGGTTATTTATGAGCCAGAAAAAACACAGAAAAGCTCATTTATCCCTCGCAAGAACAAACAAAAAGAATTCTATTTTTAAAACGAGTTTTCAGAATTTAAATTTTTTATTTCTTCTGCAAAAACTTTCTGTATATTTTTCGGACAAGAAAGAATGTTCCTACAAAAATAATTCCCCAAACAATCAAAAGAGGGAGAAACCACACAAAAAGAACGATGAAAAAATTCACTGTGGAACGGAAAGAATCCAACAATTCATTTACTCTATCCTTCACTTCTTGCCAAGGGCGCCACGTATCTGTCAATGTAATTTCTTGATCTTCAGAAATAGTAATTCTTATTGTGGACATATCTGTTTTTGCTTCAAGATTGCGAATTTGCGCTTGAAGCCTTTCGATTTCTCCACGAACACGAGAAAGTTCTTTGGTTACTTTTATAATACTATCTGAGTCTTTTACATCTGCCATTATTTTTATAAAGGCAGTTTCTTCTGCTTGTTTGTTTTTGAGTCTTGCTTGAAGATCTACGTATTGATCTGTTATGTCTTGTCCCGTAGTATTCTCATACAACACGAGTAAGGCTTTTTCTTTTATACCAATCATTGCTCCATCAAAAGCATCAACTGGAACTTTTACCGTTATCACACCCCTTCTCAATCCCTGAGAATCTCTATTTATTTGAGTACCAAAAATAATTCCTTTGTGATATTCCACAACTCCTCGGATTTCCTCCAAAGTAATATCTACATTTTTTATTTTTAAAGTAAGATCTCCTTCTTTGATAATTTTTTGCTGTTCGGTTTCTTTTTCAACACCCATCATGATTTCATTTTGCGAAACCGGAACATCCAAGGAAGATTGATCCGAAACGAGAGAACTTTCAAAAGAAGTATTTTCTGGAGATACTCCCATAGGAAGAGAATTTTTTCTTTGTCCTGCTACGTTTTCATAGGTACTTCCTGAAAGCCCTTGTTCGTATGAAGAGAATGTTCCTAAATTACTCTTTTTATTTACTATCAAAACAAAAACAACAACAAGAACAAAAATAATGGAAGCCACTATGATTCTATGTGATTTTGACCATTTTTTAATACATTCAATATCCATACACAATGTAAATTAATTTACTATATTCTACTTTTTACTTCATTTTACCAATACAAATACACAAATTTCTTCATCTATTTTATTTTTAACCTCCAAGAATTAAAGTCCTTCTTTATCATTTTTTAATCTCCATTCTTCCCAATAAATAATACACTTTATACTATCACTTTACACCCTTCTTTCTTTCTTGAAAAGATTTATTTTTTCTTCTTTTAAGTAAATCCCTCTCGACAAATATTTCATACCGTGATAGCTTTTTGGCTATGGATATTGCTATTTCAATAAAAAATCTCACCAAATCTTATTCCAAAGGAATGTATGCCCTCAATGATATCTCTCTCGATATCAAACAGGGTGAACTTTTTGCACTTCTTGGTCCCAATGGTGCTGGCAAAACAACACTTATTGGATGTATTACTGGCTATGTCAAAAAAACTTCTGGATTTATTTCTGTATTTGATCACAATATTGATCATGAAAGTCAAAAAGCTAAGCAATATATAGGAGTTGTTCCTCAAGAACTTACTCTTGATATTTTTTCTACTGTTTTGGAGACACTTATTTTCCAAAGAGGTCTTTATGGAAAGCCAAAAAATCTTCCTCTTATTCAAAAAACACTCACATCACTTTCTCTTTGGGACAAGCGAACAGAAAAAGTTAAAAACCTTTCAGGAGGAATGAAGCGTCGTGTACTTATAGCGAAAGCGCTTATGAATGAACCTCAGATACTTTTTCTTGACGAACCTACTGCCGGAGTTGATGTAGAGCTTCGTCACGAAATGTATCAAGAAATTCAAAAACTTAAAGAGCAAGGAACCACTATAATTCTTACCACTCACTACCTCAAAGAAGCTGAAGAAATGGCTGATAGAATCGGTATTATAGACAATGGAAAAATAATAGCTGTAGGAGAAACCGCCTCTTTTCTCAAGAAACTCGGAAAAAAACGAATCGATCTCCATCTTCAAACACCACTCCTTTCTATTCCTAAAACACTCGAACATCATAAGTTCGAATTGATACATGAAGGTCTAACATTGAGATTTTTCGTTACCAAAGAAAATGATTCTCCTCTCTCTCTTCTTAATGAGCTCAAAAGTCTTGATATACGAGTTCGTGACATTGATACAAAGACGAGCTCCTTAGAAGAAATATTTATGCAACTCATCCAAAAGAAATAAGGCTCTATGGTATATCTTAATTTTATTGCACTCGGAGCTATTTTTTATAGAGAAGTTCAAAGAACTCGCCAGGTCATTCTTCAGACCATTATTTCCCCTACTCTCTCCACTTTCCTTTATTTTATTGTTTTTGGAGCTACTGTAGGAACAAGTCTTTCCATGAAAAATTCCCTAGAATATGGTCAGTACATCGTTCCAGGACTTATTATGATGGCATTAGTAACCAATGCTCTCAGCGCTTCATCAAGTGGAATTTATTTCCCTCGATTCTCAGGAACTATTATTGATATGCTTACTACCCCCATAACCTACAAAGAGATTATTCTAGGATTTGCTCTTGGTGGTACCGTTCGAGCTCTTTTTATAGGATTTCTTATTTACTTTTCCGCATTATTCTTCGTTGATATTTCTGTTATACATCCTTTTCTCGCTCTCTTTTTCTCTTTTCTTTCAGCTTTCATTTTTTCACTTCTCGGAGTTCTTGTTGGTATTTGGGCAAAAAACTTCGAACAACTCTCCCTCTTTCCACTTCTTATTGTGATGCCTTTAAGTTTTACTGGGGGGATTTTTTATTCTATTGAGATGCTTCCTTCTTATTGGCAAAAAATTCTTCTTTTTAATCCTCTCTATTATATGATCGATGGTCTTCGATTTTCTATGTTTGGAATTGCCACAACCGATCCCTATCTTAGTTCTTTTGTTATGATTGGACTTATTGCCGCTCTTTGGCAAATTCTTGCCCATCTATTTTCCAAGGGATATGGAATGAAAGTATAAATATATCAATTTAATAATTGATCATATTGAGATTTTTGTTCCCAAAATTTTTCAAGAAGCTCCCCTTCCAAAAGAGGTCCTTTTGGTTGATCTATTTTGAGAGGATTTATAGGCGCACCATTAAGCTTCATTCCATAATCAAGATGTGGACCTGTGGACCATCCCGTCGAACCGACATAGCCAATAACTTGACCTTGAGAAATACTCCCTCCCGATTTCACACCTTTAGCAAAGGCGCTCAAATGAGCATAATGTGTCGTGTATCCATTATCATGCCGGATGCGAACCATATTTCCCCATCCACCTTCCCAAGTGGCACTTATTAGCGTTCCTCTTGCAGTAGAAACCACAGGAGTTCCTACGCTTGCAGAATAATCAATTTGATAATGAGCAGAAACTGTCCTTGTTATAGGATGTAATCGTGCTCCCGTAAAACCAGAAGTGATTCTACGAAAATTTAAAGGTGCTTTCAAAAATTGTCGCACAATTTCTCGCCCCTCCTCATCATAATAACCAGATTTTCCTTCATGTTCGAAATAATAAGCAAAATGTTTTTTTCCACTATTTTCAAAACTTGCAACAAGAACCCTTCCGTCAGGACCCCTTTCTCCATCTTTATATCTTTTTTCATACACAATCTCAGAATAATCCCCCTGCTGTATTTCAGTTGAAAAATCTATAGCATAAGCAAAGACATCCGCCAAATCTAAAATTGTTGACTCCGTCAAACCAGATTCAAGTGCGTCTGCATAAAAAAATGAATCGATAGTAATTTCCGTCTTTTCTTTTTCTATTGCATAAGAAATAACTTCTTCACGAACAGAGAATTTTTTTTCTTCCCGATCGCAGATAATACTTCTCTCCGTATCGCGATCATATTCCATACGCGTCGCTTTTTCCCCATCGAGAAAGAAAAAACGTAATTTCCGCCCAATTTTAAGATTAGTAAAATCATAAATATCCTTGGAAGAATCCAGAAGGTTTGCGATATCATTTGCATCCCACTTTGCTTGAGAGAAGAAAACATCAGCTGGAATATCCCCTTCAGAAACCATATATTCTACATAGGATTTTTCCTTTTCTTGTGGGGAAGTTTCCAAAAAATCTTCTACACCCAAAACTTTTCGTGCATGGGTACTTTCTATAGGATTATCATTTTTTGTCGATCCTATTAATAATTTCCAAGAAACAAAAAGAGAGAAAGAAAACAAAACAACGAAAAAAAACTTCTTTTTCTTACTCTTCTTTTTTTTCTCAAAATCAAAAGACATAGTTTTCTCTTCTTTTGTGCAAGTTATTAGTGTAGCACAGAAAACGACACACTTCCAAAAGAAATATTTTTTGTCAACCGGATTTAAACGTGTCCCCTTTAGCTTCAAAGCACATTTGAATAGAATTTAATTTTTGCAATTCTCTATTTTTTATTTAGGAAAACCTTTACCAAAAACCTTTCGTGATGAAATTTTCATCAATGCGAAGTAAAATTTGAAACCTGTGAGAAAAATTCAACAACTTATCTTTTAAGGAAGTATTTCGTGACAACATCCCCTTTTAGGTGCTCCTGAAGGATACTGAAAAAATTGAAAATGACTTCCTCGAACTTTCCCTGGAAATATACTTTCGGCAATAAAAATATATTCGCCTTCTCTTAAATCTTCTTCCCCCAAGACATGAACACGATTTCCAATCAAAACAAATTCTCTATTTCCAGAATTATTTTTTATTAACCAAATGCGTGACGAAGAATCACGAAGAATAAAATCGTTCTCTTTTTCAATAGAAAGAATAATACCTCCAAGAAACCCCTCATGAGGTCGTGTCCACATCATTTCTTGACGTTCTTCAAACGGCCTATAAGGAGGAATATGCTTTCCTACAAATTTTTCTACAGAATGTCCCATTCCAAAAAAATAAAGCATCATTCCAAAAAGAAAAGAAAGAAAAATATTTCCCAAAACAATTTTCATATGAAAGCGATATCCATGTTTAGTTTTTATCGCATTCCAATAAGAAATTCCAAAAAACAAAACAAAGGCAAGTATCCAAAGAAAGGGAATAATTTCTACAAGGATACTTACTTGGGAAAATCTAAGAAAACGCTCCAGTATCCAACTATTATTTATAGAAATAAAGGCGATAACAGAAAATGTTATACTTCCAAATAAAAGCGCGATTGCCCAGAAAAACCACAATAAAACATCATGAAAAATAAAACGCCATCGCGGTTTTGGTGCTATGCCTCTTTGTTCAATTTTTTCTAAAACACTTTGAGAAAATTCTTCTTTCATAGATCAATATTTCTTATATAAAAGCTCTCGAAGCTTTTTTTTCGCTCGATTCAACAATGTCGCAATAGTTCCTGGTGGCTTTTCAAGAATATCTGAAATTTCTTGATAATTTTTTTCTTCTAAATAATAAAGAACTATTACTTCTCGATATTTTTCATCCAAACTTTCAATAGCCTCTTGTACAAGTCGAGAAATATCCTTTCTTTCTATATCTTTCAGAATATTTTCTTCCGTTTTTATCCTCCCAAGAATTTCATCATCAATATCCAAAAGATGCCCCTCAGGACGAATTGATTTTTTTCTATAAGCACTTATAACCTGATGATAAACAATTCGATACATCCATGAAGAAAAAGAGAGTGTTACATCAAAACCATTAAGATTGCTATAAGCCTTAATGAAACTTTCTTGCAAAAGATCATGAGCCTCTTCAGAAGAAACATTCGTAATACGATGAATATACCGAAGAAGTGGGGCCTCATATCGCTTCACAAGACAACCGAAAAAATCTCGATTTAAAAGAGAACGAGAAACTAAATCCTCATCATTTATCCCTATACAGAGCTGAGAATCAAACATACCAAAAAATTTTCGAAAATTTTTGTAAACCTCTGTGAAATATAACCTTCGTTTCAAGAAACTCAATCTTTATTACGCAAGAAACAAACCCTTTCTTTCATCTACAAAAAAATTACCCTCTTTTCAAAGGAAAACAAATAGAGAAATGAGATCCCACACCTTCTATACTTTCTAAAGAAATATGAGCATTCATTTTTTGAGCAAGTTCTTGTGTAATCCACAAACCAAGCCCCGTTCCTTTTATTCCCTGCGTTTTCCCATTTTGAATACGGGAAAATTTAAGAAAAAGCTTTTTTTGATCTTCGGAGGAAATTCCGAAGCCCGTATCTGCAACCATTATCAAATATTCCTTATTTTTTATTTTCGTAGAAACTTTTACACTACCCGTTTCTGTATATTTGATAGCATTTCCGACCAAGTTTACCAAAATTTGTTTGAGCCTATCAGAATCAACAAAAATATTTCCAGCCTCATAAGAAGTTAAAGATAAATCAAGTCCTTTTTTCGTTGCGTAAGGTTGCATTTCTCTCAAAGAACTCTCAATAATATCTTTTGGCTCCATCAAAACTAATTTTATAGGGATGCGATTTCCTTCAATTCGTGAAACATCCAACATGTCATCCACCAAATCATCCAATCGATTCACAGAGATATTAATATTCTCCAAAAAATATCGACTTTCTTTATCTGCCAAAGTTTCTTCTTGTTTTTCTTTTAAAAATTCAATATTTCCTTTGATCGCAGTAAGAGGTGAACGCAATTCATGACTTGCCATAGAAATAAACATGTCTTTCATTCGATCGATTTCACGAAGTTTTTGGGCCAGAAAAACATATTGAAAAAGTCTTATCTGATTTGCCATAAGAAGTAAGACGATTCCTATAGTAGCAACAAGAATCCAAAAAGAATTATTTAAAGTTTTTTCGATCAAAAGATCGCTTTCTCGAAGAGAAAAATTCATCGAAATCAATCCGATTTTCTCATTATGAATGGTGTGAATACTCTTTACCACATTCCAGTAACGACCATTTTCATCAAAGCCCAATGTAGCTATTCCTTCGGGCGTATTCCATGCCAACAAATTTTGAATACCCGAATTCTCAGACCCGATCAATTCTTCTTTATCAGAAGAAAAAACATAAAACTTCTGACCCCCATCTGAAGATTTTAGTATTGAAAGAGATGCCACTCTTTCGTTTTTTTCAACGATATCTTTTATAAGAGATTGAAGCTCTTCTTCATTCTCAATTTTTTCCCCTATCCAATACGTAATAATATTTTCCACCAAAACAGCTTCTGCTTGAATGATTGTGTCAATGTTTTTTTCAAAACTCGAAATTATCATCCTTGAATGTATGAAAATAACCAATGGAATCGCAACTACAAGAAAAAAAGATGGAAGAACCTTCGGATTTTCTCGAATAAACTCCAATGCTTTATAGAAGATCTTTTTCATAAGAATACACTCAATCCCCACTATAATTTCGAATATTTCTCAAGTGAAAAAAACCAATTCCCAAAACAGCCAACACAACACCAGTAAAAATAGCAACGAAAAGAAAAAAAGTATCTTCAAAAAATCTACTCTTCGTGGGTGATTCAACATTTTCTGAAATCTGCTTATCATTTACAATTTCCAATGCTTGCGCTGTCTTTATAAAGACAAGTGGGTTGCTTTTTGCAGTTATCTTTCCCAAATTATTCGTTACAGCAACATAAACTTGATGTTCTCCATCCTCTAAATCTTTGTCGAGAATATATGACCAATTCCCATCTTTATCTGTTTCTACCGTCAAAACAACGGGGATTTCACTAAATACATACACCGTCACAAAACTATTTGGAAGCCCTTTTCCTTCTATAAGAAGAACATTTGACCCTGTTTGATCAACAGTTTTCTTAACATTATTTACTTGATAGGCTTCTTCATGCACTTCACCTTCTACCTTAGGACTCTGAAAGGCAATTTTATCTCGTTTATCTCCTGGAGAAGATTTTAAAGGATTGAATCCATTTCGTATTTCATCTCCATCCAAAAAACTATCTTTATCAGTATCTGGATTATTCGGATCCGTCCCATAACGAAATTCCTCAGCATTCTTCAAGCTATCTTTATCAGGATCAGCATTCGCAGCGCAGTCCGATTGTTCCAAGCAATACAAAGATCCAAAATAACTTAACTGCCAATCCTGCGTTGTAGCTCCATTAAAATTTTCTTTCATTGTATTATCAGAATTTTGAATAACTGCATTTGATTCAATAGCTTTTGGTTCAACGGTTTTTGGTTGAGATAAAACATTATCAATTAAAACCAAAATTCCCTCACCCTTATATTCTCCTGAAACATCTTGCACTTTGGCATACAAAGAAAATTTTCCATTTGGAAAGCGAGAGGAATCAAAACCATAGACCCAATATCCTTCTATAGAAAGATAAGCAGCTCCGAGATAGTAATTCATTCCTGATGGGGATTGTTCTAAGTAGTATTCCACCTTCAAAGCATCTTGAATTTGAGATTTAATTTCATAAGGACCAGATATAGCGATGTTATTTTTTAGACCAACAAAAGAAACTTTTCTATTTTCAACATTATTTTCTTCTTGCTTATTCGTTTCTTCTTTATTTTTTACTTTTTCTTCATTCAAAGAAATGGTGTCCTTCTGTTTTTCACAAGTTTCTTTAAGGACGGGAGGTTTGTATTCCTTACATTTATTTGGAGTTCTAGACAAAACCGTTCGGTATCGTTTCCCATCCGACTTGCATACACCCCAATCCGAATATAAGTAACCACATTGAGGAAGTTTTTCTTGAACAGTAACCTCTTCTCTATTTTGATTTATTGTTTCAATCTGAGAATTTATTTGGGTATCTTCTTTTTTATAAACACATTTCTTGAGCACTTCGGGTTTGTTCTTTTCTAAACAATTTTTAGGTTCTTTAGTGATAACCTTTCTTGTCTGGATATTTTCCGAGCTACAAACACTCCAGCTTGAATACACATAAACACATATAGGCACATCTTTGTCGTTTTTAATTTCATCTTTTTCTTGATTAGGTACATTCTCTTGCATTTGAATAGCGCTCGGAGTTTGAGTGGTAGTACTTGTTATCGAAGGTGTCTCTGTAATTTTCTTCTCCTGTCCATAATTACTTATTAATTGCCCCACCCCTTCTCCCTGTTCTGACTTAGCATCAACTCCGTAAAAAAAATCTTCTTTCAAAGAAGAAAGATAAGGGTTTTTCTGAATCGAAAGTATTTTCCCTGAAAGAAAAACTATAGAAATCACAGAAAAAATAATGGCTATGGAAAAAAGATTTTTTTGTTTTTTTGTTTTCATACGTACTTTATTTTTTAATTTAAAAAGAAGACATAAAAATTTATTTTTCCACACTACAGACACCGCCAGGACAGACTGGTGAAAATTCTTTCTGTTTTATAACACCCCTTTTTACCAACCATTGATAAATAACACATCCCACACAAAAACCAACAGCCGATTCAAGCCACATAAATATCAAACAAATTCCACATAAAATCATGGGAATAATACAATTTGAACCAGATCCCACAACAGTCTGCGTACATTGAGTTGCAAAAAATAATTGGTAACTGATAAAACCCAGTACTGCACTCGACATTACAAGACCAATACTCCATGCAAACCGTTTTTGAATTGCACCCACATATTCTGGTCTTTGATTTTTCACCAGTAATTTTCCAATTCTTCCAAAAAGAGATATTTCTGGACCAATAAAAACTTTCAAAATAAAGTCAATCCAAAAAACCAAAATAACCCAGAAAGCTAAGAGGAGGTTCCTTTCAAAATACATGGTCATGAGAGTAAAAAATCCAATAGCGAACATAAGTCCTGCCCCTGCTCTGACAGCACGCTCATTAATCACTCCGTAAGGAGCAGGCTCTCCTTCTAAAATAAGTCCGGGTATTATTTTTCCGTATGCCATAAAAAATATTTTATTATTTCCCTATAATAACATAGGTTCTTTTTTAAAGAAAATTTAAACACATCTTCCTCAAATTGAATAAAAAATAATTAGACATACTAACAACCCTATAAAAATAAATCTTATTATACAGAAATAAATACCCAAAACCGTTTTCTGAAAAAATATCTCGAATACTCAAGGGATTTTGTGGTATACGCAAATCAAAAATAGTTACCCTCAAAAGTAACCCTCCCCTAAAGACGCAAGAAAATTCTTGCGTCTTATTTCATATCAATATCAAACACCTTTTGCTTACTCGCTATTCCCGAACGAAGAGAAATGCGAGATCGGGAAATATCTAAAAACTTTGCTAGTAGTTTCTCTACACGAACATTTGCCTTTCCATGTTCTGGCTGCGCTTTAACCAAAACAAAAAAATGTGTTTCATCTTTTCTTTCTACAAAATCCGTTCTTGCACCTGCTTTAACCTTTACAAAAATTTTCATTTTTTTAAATAATATTCATTAAAAAAAGGTGCAATTGCAGAATAAAAAGCGAGCACGAATTCATCACGTCTCACAAGCATATTATCTGTCCACATTCCCATACTCCCATTTTCTGATCGAACATCTTTTCCTCCAGAAAGCTCCTTCATAATAGGTCCTAACTCTTTTCCCTCTTTATAAATCATATCATCGATAATCGAAGGTACTTCCACCATAGGAGAAAAACCATAATGACCCTCTCCTTTATTATTAAGAATAAAAACACATCCAAATACATACGATTTTTCTCCAAATCTCTCCGTTCCACCTTCAATACCCACAAAATAATCAGCGCCTGGAACGGACTGCAAAAGATTCCTAGCTCGATTATTTGCTCCCAACATAATCTGTTCTATTGAGATAGGCATGTGAGAAATATCAGAGGGTGTTTCCATTGAAACATACTGTATAGAATCTCTAAAAGAATCAAAATAAGGACATGTTTCTACGGCTTTTTTTACTCCATCAATTTTCGGTTTTCGAAGTGTTCCTATAGCTATTTTCATATCAATAAATCTTACAAAAAAATGTTCTTTTCCTGAAATTTCTTTCTTATAAAAAAGAGCTGTTCGAAAACAACTCTTTTTTTATTTTTTAAGAAAAAATTTCTATCGAATTGTCCAACCACCATCAACAACAATAACTTGTCCTGTAATATAGGATGCGCGATCAGAAGCAAGAAATGTTACTGCATTCGCAATGTCTTCAGGCTGTCCTTTTCTTCCCATAGGAATTGTTTTCAAGAATTGATTTGTTGTTTCTTCATCAACGCCAGAATCTGCACCTGGGGTACTGATAGCTCCTGGAGCAACAGCGTTAACCGTAATTCCTTTAGGTGCTAATTCTAATGACAATGCATGTGTAAATCCGTTTACAGCACCCTTAGAAGCACAATAATGAGTAAGTCCTTCAAATCCAATTATGGAAGCTATGGAAGATACAGTTATAATTCGTCCTCCTTCAGGAAGTCTTTTCAAAGCTTCTCGTGTACAATAATACAAACTCTTTACATTCACTTCCATTACTTTATCCCATTGTGATTCTTCCATATCTATTAAAGGAGAAAAAGGGAAAATACCAGCATTATTTACGAGAATATCAAGTCGTCCAAATTTTTCATCGACTTTTCGAAACATTTCCGAAACACTTTCTTTGTTGGAAACATCACATCCCACAACTTCAACTTCTGAACCGAAGCCTCTCGCTTCCTCAGCTACTTTTTGGGCATTTTCAAAATTGATATCGGACACGATAATATGCGCACCTTCTTTTGCAAGAGTCAATGCAATACCCCGACCAATACCCTGCCCCGCTCCTGTGATAAGAGCTACTTTATTTTCTACTAACATAATTTTCTTTTTATTATAAATTATCCATCTTATTATACACGAAACGAGGAAGAGGATGCAAATAAAAATATCGAATAAAACTTCTGATTCAATTTTACATAAATATCAATCAATATGATGATCTAAAACTTTATTATTAACATTATTACTCATAAAATGTAAAAGGTATTATTGAGAATACTGTTTATATACATTACCCGTACTTGTTATTTGTTTATCTTTGTTTATAAGTCCAAATCCATAAAGATTTTTTGAATCTGGTCTATCATAAAGCCAAAACCACGTGACGATATCAACATAAGACCAATTGCGCAAAAGATAATCCATTCCTTGTTGTAAATACGTGCTTTGTTGTTGTAATGTATATGGCTCATTACATTTAGTTGATCCAGAAATATCTTTACAAGATCTCCAACCAAATTCTGTTATCCAAATACGTTCATTTCCTGTTCCATGTGTATTGAGTGTGTTATGAATAGTTTCTACATCAAGAAATGAATTTTTATTAGAAGTTCCTGCCTGAGGTGTTAATGCTTCACCGCCAAATGGATAGGGATGAATACTAAAAATAGAAGGCTTAAACGTAGGATCGATCAGTTTCCATTCTCTATAAAGCCCCGCTATAAAATCTTTTCCCGCTATTTGAGGAGATGCATAGGCATGATTAAGAATAGTAAGACCCCCTATAGCAACTGAAGCATTCGGATCTATTGCAAGGATGGCTTTATGTATTCTATAGGAAAACTTAGCAAATTGTTTTATATTCGGAGCAGGTTCCCAAAATTGTTGGATATTAACTTCATTTCCTATTTCCCAATGCTTTACTTTATTTTTATAGCGAGAAACCGCCATTCGTACAAATTTTTCATATTCAGAAACCCACTTTTCAAAATCTCCTTCATTCTGAGGAACATAATTTAAGCATCTATTTTGAGAAGAAAAGTCACTAGGACATTTATTTATCCACATTGGAGAAGTGGTAATAATAACAAGTGGTTTTATTTCTTTATTATAAAGTGTGTTAATGATGGTATCATATCGATCCCAAGAATAAGAGCCTTTTGTTTTTTCTACAAGTGACCAGTTTAAACCGAATCGATCCATATCAGCCCCTAATAAAGTATCCATATTCGCCATCTCTGAAATAATTGCGGAAGATGTGGGATATTCTATAGCAGAATGAACTCCCATACTTGGCCCATTACGTGGTGTCCTAGAAGTTTCTATAAAAGCATCGTCCACATCCAAATAAGCCATATTAGATCCCGGTATATTCATGAGTTCTGCCACAACAGCAAATGTAACTCTTTTAGTTGCAGAGTTAAGAGTAAATGTTTGTTTTCCTTTGTTCCATTTCCATTCATTATTTCCCAATGGTACACTTGTTTGTCTTGCAATTTCTAAATTCGAAGAATTAAATTCTTTTATTTCTAAAGAAACTTTTTTAAGACGACTATAACGAACATATGTGGAATAGGTTATTTGACTAAAACCAGAAACGTCTATATTCCTTCCTGATTGATAAATCCAAACAGAGCCACTTTGATTTGCAGGCATTTCCAATCGAGCATAATAGTCGCCACTATGACTATCCTTCCCACCCTTCATCGAGTGAAACTGTATATTTCTTAAACCTATTTGAGATCCTCCTTCCCAGTAAAGTGGTTTATTTTGAGTTGATTGTTGTTGCTCCATCCCAGCATTTAATAAAATAGGACTTGATCCTGCAGTTGTTGATTCTATTTTTGCATCTACAGAAGAAGGTTCTGCAGAAATTTCCCAAGAAGTGTGAAAAATATTTAAATTATTTCGAATAAACAATACTGTTCCAAGAAGAATAATACTTGTTATTAAAAAAACAGGAATTTGTTTATTAAATTTTTTCATATTTTTTATTACTTTATCTTGTAGCATGTTTTTTTATTTGTTTTTTACATGGCTAGTATTCTTCAGTATAGGATATTATTTGTTTTTTGAGAAGAAACTTTCCCCTCCGTCACCTCGAGAAATACATCTTAATAGTTTTAATGTGAGAGAAAACCAGTCACGATTGTTTTAACGATCCCTCTTTTTTATGAATATGAGTTCAGAAAGTTTTCCGCCAAAGGCGGACCAAGTCTCCCCCTCCTACCCTCCCGTCCAAGCAAAGATTTCTTTGAAGTTCTTTATGATGAGTTCTACAACAGATTCTTTTGTTTGTGGTGTAAGGGTGATGTAGTCTTTGGTTATGGTTTCATTCCCACTCAGATCTTTTACTATGACTTTGTAAGAGTAGAGAGTTCCTGGTTTCCAAGAGGTGAGTACAATGATGTGATTCTTTGTTGGGGAAGAACTTACATTCACTGTTTTTTCTTCTCCTGCTCTTCCTTCTTTGTAGATGAGGGAGGAAGAAGCATCTTCATCTGTTTGCCAGTTAATAATCATTTGTACTTTTCCGTTTTGTGAAAGAGCGGAGTCGGTAGAGACTCTTTCTACTGTAGGAGAAGTTTCATCTTTTTGCATAGTGAATTCTATCTCATCAGAGAGAGTTTCATTTCCCATATCATCTCTGACTCGTACAGTAAGAACGTAGTTTTCTCCAGGAGTGAGTTCTTTGAGGGTGAGGGAGTGAGTTTGGAGGAGGGAGGGATTTCCTTCACTCTTTTGATCTTCTTCTTTGTTTTTGTTTTTGTAGGTTACAAGAGAGTCGGTAAGAGTATCAGTAAGGAAGTTTACTTTTGCTTCTCTGTCTGAAAGAACTTCTATCTTGATTTCTTTGATTTGTGGTGGAGACTTTGGTTCAAAGGTAGAGTCGGAAGAAGAGAAGAGATTTTTTGATTCATCTTCTCCTTTTACTCGGAAGTGGTAGGTAGAGTTTTCTAAAAGATTGTTTATGATAATTTCATGATCTTTTTTGAGTTCTTCACTTTTTCTTGTTTGTCCATAGTTTTCTGTGTTTCCATATTCAACAATAGAGGTAGTGGGAGTGGAAGTTTTCCATGTGATAGTTGTTTCCCCTATTTGTTTGGAAGAAGCTTTAATGGAAGAGATGGAAGAAGGAGATTGCGTTTGGAAGGTTTGTTGGGAGGAGGTGCCTATGTTTCCGGCGGTGTCGAGAGAGAGGGCGGAGTAGTAGTATTTGGTAGATGGGATGAGACCTCGCAGAGTTACGGAGTGGGAGGTGGTGTAGTTTTGGAGATTTTTACTGCTAGCACTATCTCCTGCTAAACTCTCCATCTCCTTCGTACTCCCAAACTGAACCAAACTATTCCCCACTTCATCCGTCTCCCAACTGACGACTGCACTCTCTCCTGTAATGTCTTTGACTTTGACTCCTGAGATAGAGGGAGGAGTAGATTCTGCTTGTTCACTTCCACTGTCTACTTGTTTGAGTTTTGTTGTGAAGCTTTTTTCTTCACTCTCTATGAGGGTTCCAAGATTATCTTCACAAAGAAGTTTGTAGAAGTAGGTTGTGTTAAAGATGAGTCCTCCAAGATGCAGGGAATGGAGTGTGTCATAGATTCCTGTCGCTTCTGTTTGAGGAACTTCTTGGTAGTTTCTTGATTGGGTTCCATATTCAAGGATGCAGTTTGCTGCTTGATCCGTCTGGAAGGTTATGACTGCTTTTTGATCAGTGAGTACTTTAGGAGGATCACTGATAGTATGAATCTTTGAAAGAGGTGCATGATTGTATTCTGGATCTAAGGTTGTTTTCATTGTTTGTATATCACTCTGTGATTCGTTTTGATTGATATCTTTAACACTCACTTGATATTCATACTCTGTATCAGGAGTAAGAGTATCGAGTACCCTGTAGTGAGATCTATCGTATGTTGTTCCTTGTTCTGTTTGTGTGAAGGTAAGGCTTCCTTTTTTTCTGTACTGAAGGAGGAAGGATGCTTCTTCATCTGTGTTTGCTGTAATAACTGCTTTGTCATTTGAGATAAGAGATGTTTGAAGATTCGTTATGGTAGGAGGTGTTTCGTCGAGTGTTGTAGAGAATTGAAAATAGTTTCCTCCATTATTGTCATTGGCAATGTTTCCTTGTGAGTCGGTGGAGGTAACGTAGAAATAGTAGGTGGTTCCTTGAGTAAGAGCATCTAAGGTTACTTGATGATTTTTTGTAAGAACACTTGATCCGGAGAGAGTGATAGGATCGATAAGAGATCCATTCTTGTTTTCACTGTAATGGAGTACAGAGTCTGCAGGGACATTCGTATTCCAGAATATGGTTGCTTGTGTGTTAGAAGCACTTGATACCGCTACACCACTGATAGAAGGTCCAGGATTCGTTGTGACTTCATATCCATTGCCATTATTGTCATTGACTCCGGTATTGCCTTGAGGATCAGTAGAGGCAACTCTAAAGAAGTAGGGAGTGTTTGGTGTGAGGTTGGTAAGAGTGACTCTATGAAGTCCTGATTGTGCTTGGGTGTCAGCATAGGTAGAGACTCCTGTTTGTTTGGTATAGGTGTTGGGAGTGGTTGCATATTCTACACGAGAGTCAGAGAGTTCATCTGTTTCCCATGTGATAGTTACGGTTGTGGTGTCTTTAGATTCTACGGTTACGTTGGCAATAGAAGGAGAACTATCATCAACTCCACCACCACCCTCTCCTGCATCTTGGATGCCATTTGCTTTGGCAGTTACTTCTTGAGAAAAGAAAGAAATATTTCCGAGTGTATCTTTGGTTCGTACTTTATACGTATAGAGAGTATTAGGATCAACACCTCCTCCTGAATCAGTAAGAAAGTTTTCTTGAGGAACTGTTCGTATATCATGAGGGTCAGTACCATAAGAACCCCCTTCTTCTTTTCTGAAGAGTTCATAACGAGAGAATTCTTGAGAAGAGATTTCTGATGGTTTGAAACTAAGAAAGACTCGATATTCAGGAGGAGTAAGATAAAGATTAGAAGTATCTTGTGTCATGATATGAGAAGGAGTCTCTATACTCTCAGTAGCAATGATTTGTGTTTCATTTCCGTATTGATCTTTGAATTGTGCGTAGACGGTATCAGGATCACTTTGGAGTTTGATAGTTTTGTTAAGAGTATGGGGTTCCCAATCAGTATCAGAGAGATCAGGAAAAAGAGAAACTTTCATGAATCGTTGAGAGTCTTCAGATACAGAAAGAGTAAGGAGTGATGTGGTGTTGGTATCAAGAAGATCTTGAGTGGATGCGTCTATAGAAAGAGAAGGGTTCTCTGGAATCTTTGTATCCAATGTAAAGGTATTGGATTCTGCATTTGCTGTATTATTTGCTCCTTCATTGTCCCCTATAGTGACACGAATCTTGGCTGATCCAGAAAGATAGAGATTTGAGTGAGAAAGTGAAGGAGTCCAGGTAGCTGTGTGTGTTGTGTACGAATCTTGATTCACTGCTTTGTTTTGTACATCTTCGGGAGCTAGAGTATTAGAAGCAATGCTTTCCCATGAATCTCCATCCCAATAGGAAAAGCTCGGAGTAATAAATCCTGGAGTATTGGTTCCTGTAGTTGTATCAGGATCTTTGACTTCGTAGGTGATATCTACTGTTTTATCTGTATTGGGAGTAGCAGTTACATTTTGAATCATAGGAGAAGCGTTTACCAGATAGGTAAGCGTTACTTGAGAAAGTGTTGGAGTGGCTCCGGTGTTTTCATTAGAAAGCCAGGTAGCATACTGTAACCATTGATCATTGTTTCCTTCTAGATGTATGGGATTGGTAGATTCTCCTTGTGGTGTTGTTTCGTAAAAACTCGAAGCAAAGTCATTGCTATTTGTTGTGAGGGCGCAATCTGTAGGTCCACACCATTTGGAACCATTGTTCCAATCAGGAGATCCTGTTAGATCTGGTGCGGTTCGGAGTTGGAAACGTATATTTGTTTGAGGAGGAATGGTTTCATTCCATTCTATTTTAGAGAGGAGGTTCGCAGTATCGGTGGAGTTGTAGGGGGAAGAGGTGAGAAGATAGGAGCCTACGGGGTATTGGGAGTAAGCGAGAGTAACGTCAGAGATTCCGGGAACTTCTTCAGGAGTGGTTGTTGTCATTCTCGCTTCGTATTGAACATAGCGATTGCCCGAGATAGAATCTGCTGATCCTCCATTAGAGACTTCTACAAATTCACTCCATGAATTATCAGGAGTTGGTACGTTTCCTGCTCGAAGAAACATTTTTATCGTAGCATTTCCTGAAGGAATCGCCGTAAAAGAAAGAGAGGAAAAACGAGAAGGTCCTCCGGTGTCTTTGACAGATCCCCTATAGAGTTTCTCTGTTCCTAACCAAGAAGGAGGAAGCATCTCATCATTTTCATAATCTACCAAGATACGAGAAACGCTCGGGATATTCGCTCCATCGGAAAAAAGAGCCAAACGACACTGAATATATCGATTTCGTTGAATTCCCGATACATCCACTCCACTAAACAATGTTTCTACATTCTCCGCACCCGAAGAATCTCCAAACCATGCGGAACTATTACATGTTCCTGACGTGCCATTATCTGGTCCGCACCATGGACTCCATGTCACATTGTTGGGTGAAGTACGAATCTGAAAAATAGCATTTGCGCCTCCACCGGGAAGTACCTCATCCCAAGAAAGCGATTTCACTCTCGTGGTAAAATTTTTTGTATCATAAATAGAAGACGTAAGCATTCCCGAATACGTAGAAATCGTTACGTCGGAAACTCCGGGGACGGCATTGGGATCTTCATAGTCAAAGTTTATTCGATACTGTACCCAACGATTCCAATCGATAGGAGAAAGACTTCCTCCTTTGGAAATATTTACCCACGCAGTCCATGATCCATCAGGTACGAGGATGTTACCTCCACGAACTTCTATAGTGGTATTGGAACCCAATGTTGCAGGATTATTTCCTGTAAAGGTATCGGTCCAGGTGAGTGTGCCAAATCGCGTGGAGGCGGGGTATTCTTGTACGGAAGAAGTGTACGATGTTTTGATAGTATACGCCCTCACTTCACCCGAGAACATACCAAAACAAGCGAAAGAAAAAACGATCGCATACATCCAAAAGAAGGTTCTCTGTTTCTTTTGTTTTACTCTATTCATACAAGATACAGCATACCATAGAAAAAAGAATATTTCCAAAGTTTTTTGTCATCTTTACATATCTTCAACTCCGTCTCCGCGAGGCTCTGCGAAGCGGTCCAGAAATTAACTCTGGATTGCTTCGTCACTTCGCGGACTCGCTCCTCGCAATGACGCATTTTCCGTCTCCGCGAGATTTCGAGTCTTCGAGAAAGCGTGGCGGTCCATCCGAATTCCTGGATTGCTTCTCCCGCCACGGCGGGATCGCAATGACTCGGATTTCCGTCTTTTCGACCGAGTGAGCAGCGCGAACGAGTGGAGAAATTTCTCTTCTGTACTCCTTTAATACTGGATCCCCGTCTTCACGGGGAAAAAGAAAAAAATCCTGAGAGTTTTTCGCTAAAGGCGGACCAAATCTCCACTCCTCGAAGACTCGTCGGTCGAAAAGACGAAGGGAAGAAAGTTTGTCGGTCGAAAAAAAGAGAGGGGATCATTGTCCACGAACACACCTGACGGAATAGCTGTTCGTCTTATGATAAACTCCTCCACGAGCAACAGTACTGTCAAAATAGTGTGCGTACGTAGTAGAATTTTCTGTGTTTAACCAATGATAAGTCGAAAGTCCACCATAGTCATCATAAACAGCTCGGTTGGTATAAATACACTGAAACTCTAAAAGAGTAGGAAGCCTTCCTCCTTCTCCCATATTCTTACATGCATTTCGCGCAGGGTACAGTGAGAAATCTACGGAATTATCGGCGACGAGATTATCATCATTTTGTCCTCCATTGAGTCCGCACTGAGGAGTATCACAGTTAGTTTGTGTTGTTTTCCACATATACGTTCCCGATGCATTGTAGGCATGAACATAGATACCAGCACATGGTCCTGTCTGCCAGGGATCGGTACATATTCCTCCTGAGCAGAGTCCCCCAGTAGTTCCCTCATCCCCTCCATTAGAGCATTGTGCATTCGTAGTGCAAGTAGCACCAAAAGGTTTTTGGGTATAAATAGCATTTCCCGTTGTATAGGTTTGGGCAAATGATCCATCGTTAAAGTCCGCATCACTCGTCTCTACCCAACTATTATTCGTCCCCGTAATCGTTACACCACTTGCATCTGCTTGAATATTAGAATCTTTGGAAGCATACTCCGTCCAGTTTTCTTGATTATTGGTATGTGTAGCAGTATTTACTGTTACTCCTCCTATCCAACTACTTTGAATCCATCCATACGTTGCTCCTTTTATATTTTTTGAAAAGAAAAAAGAGACTCCTCCTAAGATAAGAATGGTTAAGAGGAAAGTAGAAGTGAGTTTTCTTTTTTTGGAGAGGAAAGAAAAAAAAGAAGAAAGAGAGATTTCTTTTTTTTCTTTTATAGAATAAGTATTGTTTTTTTCTTTTCGTATTCCATCAAGAGTTCTTTGTAGTTTGGGGGGAGTATTTTTTTTCGTAAACATCATACTATTTTATTGTATAATAAATGTTCTTTTTTTTGTTTGTGAAATAATCTTTTTTCTTTTTTTAGTATAGGATGTTTTGTGTTTTTTGTGAAATACTGGATCTTCGATTCCGCGAGGCTGTACTCAGCCGTGGCGGTCCATCCGAAATTCCTGGATTGCTTCGCTACACTCGCAAAGACGGATCAATGGATTGTTTCATCTCGCCTTTGATGGAAATCTCTCTTTTCTTTTTTTAGTATAGAATATTTTGTGTTTTTTGTGAAATGCTGGATCTCCGATTCCGCGAGGAGTCCTCGACGTGGCGGTCCATCCGAATTTCTGGATTGCCACTTCACTCGAAGACTCCTCCTCGCAATGACTCTTTTTCCGTCTCCGCGAGGAGTCCGCGACGTGGCGGTCCATCTGAATTTCTGGATTACTTCGCTATGCTCACAAAGACGGAAAAAAATCCCCCTCAATCCCCCTTTTTCTAAGGGGGAGGAATCCGAACAACGAAAAGGAAATCCGGAAAGTTTTCCGCCAAAGGCGGACTAAGTCTCCACTCCTCGAAGACTTGTCGATCGAAAGGACGGGAAAGGAAAAAGAATCAAATAATTCCCCGCCTTCGCAGGGGAAAAGGTTGAGTACGAAGGAAAAAACAAAAAAAATTTCGCATACATGCGAAACATCGTTCCGTCTTTCTCATCCCTCACGCATGCAAAGCAGTTTGCATGCTTAGCGCTTACTTCGTGCGCGCAGAGGGATTCGGTCACGAATATATTTTAAGAAAATATTTCTCGACCCCGACTCACGGTTTCGCATACATACATATGCGAAACATCGTTCCGTCTTTCTCATCCCTCACGCATGCAAAGCAGTTTGCATGCTTAGCGCTTACTTCGTGCGCGCAGAGGGATTCGAACCCCCGACCGTTGGCTTAAAAGGCCACTGCTCTACCGACTGAGCTATGCGCGCAAAAATTCTAAAAATACGTATGCGATTATATCGAAGAAATTAACCTAAGTCAAACCCTACTCTTTTTATAGGAGTTTTTATTAAGATTTTCTCGTATTAAGTATTGTTAAAATAATCAAAGGAGCAATAAACCAAATAAGAAAGGTCCATTCACCAATAAGATATTGAGCTGATCGATAGGATAGGAAATCCCAAAAGAAGGCATCCCCGGGAAGAAGACGGAAAAAAATACCCAAAAGAAAGCCCGAAACAAAGAAGGCAAAGAAAAAGGTGGGTATCCATCCCTGAATTTCAGAACGATAGTAAATGTTAAAAAGATTTTTTCCCAAAAAAACAAGAAGAATAAGTGCTCCTAAAAAAATAAGAGCTTCTCCATAAGGAATTTTAATAAGAATAGATTTTGGAAAGACTGCCAAAAAGGCATATGCCAAATAAATAGACAACACAAAACGAACAAAGCGAGACTTTCCAAAAATTATACTCAAAGCAATAGCACCACCGATAACAACAAGGAACAAGACAACATCCCCCGTAAGAAACTCGGAAAAAGACGGGAGGCTTCCAATTATATCTTCCATATTTATTTTATTTTTTCTCTTTTGTATCTTCTTTTCGAGCTTCAAGGAGAATGGTCATATCTTTTATCTCTCCATCGCTCCAAACTTTAAAAGCTACTTCTTCTCCAATGCTATGTTCTGAAATAAGAAAATTTAGAGGTTTTTCTTCAGTAATTTTCTCACCCGCAATTTCCAAAATAACATCCCCTTCTTTAAGACCTGCGCGATCAGCAGGAGAAGCAGGCATTACAGCCAAATCAGACCGTTGTTCCCCTCTCATAATAAGCGCTCCATAGTTATATTCAAGATTATTTTTTTTGGCAATTTCTTCATTGATAATGAGATAACGAATACCCAGAAATGGTGTTACAATTTTTCCGGTTTCACGAACTTGATCTATAACTTTTCGCACAGAATTAATAGGAAGGGCAAATCCTATATTCTCAGCGCCTTGTGCCATAGCGACATTAACACCTATAACTTTCCCCTGAATATTCAAAAGAGGTCCTCCGGAATTTCCTGGATTGATTGCGGCATCGGTCTGAATAACATTGCTAAGCTGTTCTGATTGTCCGCGAGAAGACCCAGCGAAAATACTTCTTTGTGTTCCCGAAATAATACCTTTACTTACTGAATTAGCGAATTCCCCAAGAGAATATCCAATAGCAACAACAGTTTGACCTAAACGAAGAGCTTCACTATCTCCCAATTCCGCTACAGGAAAATTTGTTCCTTCTACTTTAATAACTGCTACATCTCGAGTAGGATCCGTAGCCAATATTTTGGCTTCGTATTTATCGCCTGATTGTGTCACTACGGTGTATGTTGCTGATGTATCTTCAACTACATGAGCATTGGTTACCACCATACCTTCAGAAGAGACAAAAAATCCTGTACCGCCTCCTATTTGTTGCATTTCGGAAGGACCTTCTTCATTTTTTTGTGCATAAGGATCTCCTCCAAAAAACATATCAAAAGGACTACTGAAATATCTTTGCATTTGGGAGAGATCTTTCGTAACTACAATACTCACAACACTAGGAGAAACTTTTTCAACTACTTGAATAATAGCATCATCTTCAGCGATAACCGTAGTTTTAGATGATTCCATTTCTTTATTATTCTCCAAAGGAGATTTCTCTAAAGATTCTTTTGTTACTATAGGATTTGCCAAAAGTAAAACGAAAACACCGCCCAATATACCAGAAAGAATCGAAAGAACAATAGAAAAAAGAAAAGATCCTTTATTAAATACTTGTTGTTGTTTAATTTCTTCATCCATATATGTAAAAATATTTTAAATCTATAAAAAATATCAGAACGTTTTCTTACTATACTACAAATCTAAAAAGAGAAAAAATCTTTAAAAAAAATTTTTTTCTTCCCACAATTTTTTAATACGAGAAAGAAATTATTTTCTTTCATTATTTCTTTTCAGATTCTTTTTTTACATCTTCACTTTCATTTTTCGGGATTTGTTGATTATTGAGCAGATTCAACTCAAAGGTTTTCATATTTTCATCCGAAAAAACAACAAGCCCTTCTGAAGCTTCCCATGTATATCCCTTAAGAAAAACTTTGACGTTCAATGCTTTTATATAGTCCTCAATCCATTGAGAAAAAGTCATTTTTTTAATAAATATTTGACTTATATCATAAAGAATTCCTGAAGAATCTTTCTTCGAATCATGCACTTTAACAATGTGATATCCCAAGTCACTCTCGATAATGGAACTTGTTGATCCCGCTTCCATAGAAATAATAGCCTTTGCTACAGAAGGTTCCATAATTTCCCCTAAAAGCAACCAGCCAAAACGACCCCCATTTTTTGATGTCACTCCTTCGGAGTATTTCTCAGCTAAAACAGCAAAATCTTCTCCGGAATCTAATTCCGCTTTTACTTTTTCTATAGTTTTTTTAGCCTCCTTATCAGTCTCGTGATCAGTTTTTTTAGAAAAAACAAATTTTGCTTTTTCTCGATAAATTTCATTCTTTACAATATAATTTTTAAAATCATCCAAATTCCAACCATAAAGACGATTGAGGGTTTCTTTTACATTTTCTTTTGTCCCAAATTCGCTTAATTTTCGCTCCACACTATCGTTAACTTCTTGATCAGTAACGCGAAGATCAGCATCCTGAACAATTCTTTGAAAAGCTTTTTGCTCAATAAGTATATTGAGAAGCTCTTTTTCACGAAGTTTCAGACGTTTTTTTCCTTCTTCAGTAGAAAAGTCCACACGAAAACCAGCGGAGGAAAAATCTTGATTATTATAATGAGACTGAATAGCTAATACATCTCTTGCGACTTCTTCGTAAGAAATAAAAGAAAAAGGAGATATCCAAAGAGCTGGATACCAAAAAATTCCAGAAGAAGGCTCATGTAAAGTAATATCACTTCGCATATACACGCGAACAAGAGAAAACAAAAAAAGAATAATCGCGAGAGAAAGTATTACAAAAAAGAGAACTAGCGGGCGTCGTAAATAAGTCAGTATGCGTTTAATATTCTTCTTTTCGGCTATTTTTTTTATTTTAAATTTCATAGAGTAAATAAAAATCTTTATACATATATTTATTATTTCCTTGGAGAAAAGAAAATGGTCCACCATCTTTTATAAAGAGGAATGTAATCCTTTTCTTTTCCATTTATTGTAATTTTTGGATCTTGTTTTTTTGGATCTTCTTCTAAGTTTTCAACAGCTCTTCCTTTTACAAGAACGACTTTTTCTTCAGGATGTTTCAAATTTAACTTTTCCTTAGCTTCACGCTCAGTAAATGAATCTGTTCCAAAATAGACAATCTTTTTTTCTAATTCTTCATTCTCTACAGAAAGCCTCTTCGCTTCACTTTCTAATCTAGCAATTTCTTCTTCTATAGTTTGGTTCTTTCGATATGCTTCATAACCCGATCGTCCCAAAAAGAATGCGCCTGAAAATGCTCCAATGATTACCAAAATAATTATAAAAAAAGAAACAAAACGCATATTTTTAATTATAATAAAAAGCTGGAGCAAGAAGAAATCCTACCATAGCAATAATAATCAAAACTGATGCAATGATCCAAAATATTTTTACTATCTTTCTCTTCATTTTTCGATTCATATTTTTAATCCTTAAAAGTTTTAATTCTCCACCTCTAAAACATATTTTTTCTTAGAGTTTTTACCCGCCTTACAATATCGAATGAATACTTTCTGAATTATAAACCATCTCTATCTTTTTTAAGCTTAAAAAATAGTACCATTTCTTTTTTTAAGTATATCATACATAAAAAAAGAAGTCTTTTTCTTATCGCTTTAAAACAGAAAGAAAAGCTTGAGGAGGAATGTATACCTTTCCCATTGATTGCATTTTTTTCTTTCCTTTCTTCTGCTTTTCCAACAACTTTCTTTTTCGAGTTATATCTCCACCATATAATTTTGCCGTAACATCTTTTCTATAAGGACGTATAGTTTCACGAGCAATCACCTTTCCTCCTACAGAAGCTTGCAATGGGATAACAAATGACTGTCTAGGAATAGTATCTCTTAATTTTTCTACCGTTCGTTTTCCTTCGGAAAAAACTTGTTCTTTGGGTATAACTCGAGAAAAAGCACTTATCATATCTCCTGCTACAAAAATATCCAATTTCACCAAATCACTTTCACGATATCCAATTGGCTCATAATTCATTGAAGCAAATCCCGATGAAATACTTTTAAGATCATCATGAAAATTCACAATAATTTCAGCCAGAGGTGTTTCGAATTCCATTACAACACGAGTTTCATCCAAATAGTGAGTATTTTTATAGGTGGACCTTGCCTTTGTTGATAATTCCATAACAGCCCCAACATATTCTTGTGGAGTTACTATTTCCAATTTCACATAAGGCTCAAATGTTTTTTCAATTTCGGAAGGATCTGGATATTCAAAAGCAGAAAAAATACTTTCAGAATTTTTCCAACCTTTACAAAGAACTTGATACACAACACTTGGAGTTGTTATGGTTGGCTCAAAAGCATATTCTCGATCCAAGCGTTCTCGAATAATTTCTAAATGAAGCATGCCCAGAAAACCACATCGAAAACCACGTCCTAGAGCAGGATTACTTTCTGGTTCAAAACTAAAGGCTGCGTCATTCAATTTTAATTTACCCAAAGATTCTCGCATAGCATTATAATCTTCCCCATCGTTAGGATAAAGACTAGCATATACCATGGGCTGAACAATTTGATAACCCTCCAGAGGAATAGTCTCTATTAGTTTTGAAGCGCTTGTTATGGTATCTCCCACTCGACACTGTTCGATACTTTTAAAACCCGTGGCTATATATCCAATCAATCCGGCTTCCAAAAATTCTTGCGGGAAAAGTTTTGGCGTAAAAATTCCCACTTCACCAGCTTCTGTATAAGCATCTGCCGCCATCATACGAATTTTTTCTCCAACACCAATTTTTCCATCTACAATTCGAACATAAGCAATTACCCCCTTATAATCATCATACTGGCTATCGAAAACCAAAGCCCGAAGAGGTTTTTCTCTTTCTCCTTTTGGAAAGGGCACTTCTTTTATGACGGCATCAAGAATTGCTTCAACACCAATTCCTGTTTTTCCTGAAGCGCATAAAATATCTTCTTCCGAACAACCCAAAAGATGCGATATCTCCCTTTTTGTTTTTTCTACTTGTGCATTCGGAAGATCAATTTTGTTTATTACAGGAATAATAGTAAGATCCTGCTCCATTGCAAAATACAGGTTAGACAAAGTCTGTGCTTGTATTCCTTTCGTAGCATCTACCAAAAGTATAGCTCCCTCGACAGCAGCAAGTGAACGAGAAACCTCGTATTGAAAATCAACATGGCCCGGCGTATCTATAAGGTTCAACGTATACAATAAACCATCTTTTTCGTATCTCATTCGTACAGGTTGGAGTTTGATAGTAATTCCACGTTCTCTCTCTAGATCCATTTGATCCAACATCTGCTCTTTCATTTTTCGATTTTCTACCGTTTTAGTCACTTCCAAAAATCGATCAGCTAGAGTTGATTTTCCATGATCAATATGTGCAATAATACAAAAATTTCTCGTTAATTCCGAAGTAGATATTTTTTCCATATACTCTCAAAGTAAGGAAAAACAAGAAAAAACGCAAGTTCGCAGAAAGAAATTATTATTCAGAAATTTCAACACTTTGAATAATCACTGGATTTACAGGTGTAGAAGCCTCTCCAAACATTCCCGCCTTTACTGGAGCGGACGCTATCGCATCAACAACATCCATTCCTGAAATTACTTTTCCAAAAATTACATAATTTTTAGGTAATGATACATCCACATGCATAATAAAGAATTGACTTCCATTCGTATTTGGTCCTGAATTAGCCATGGCAAGCGTTCCTTTTGTATATTCTTCTACAATAGACTCGTCCTTAAAGGAGTATCCTGGTCCCCCGGAGCCCGTCCCCGTTGGATCACCTCCTTGAATCATAAAATCTTTTATCACACGATGAAAAATAACGTTTTCATAAAATTTCTCCTTAGAAAGAAAGATAAAATTATTTACCGTTATCGGTGCTTGTTTGGCGTTAAGAGAAATTTTAATATCTCCCTGGCTCGTACGCAAAATTGCTGAGTATTCTTTATTTACATCAATTTGCATTTCAGGAGCACTCTTATATTGTTTCATATTTTCATTTACATTAGCTATTTCTTCTTGCGTATTATTTTGCGCATCTTTTTCAGAAGGCGTGGGAGATTCCTCGTTTGATTGCATTGTTTTCTTCAATTCATTTAAATCAATTTTTTTATAGTCCTCATTTTCTTGTGTTTTTTCAGGCAAGAGAGAACAGCCTGATAATGTCGCCACCACAATAATCAAAAATAGGAACGAACCAACCTTTTTAGTCATATTCTTTTTTACTTAGAAAATTACTGGTATAGTATATCATAAAGATATTTTTTTTTGCACACCCTATAATTCAAAAGATATTTCTCGTCTTTAAACTCTATTTCTATGTCCAAAAACGATTCTCCTATGGAAAGTCCTTTTCTTTTTTCTGAAGATACAAAAAAGAAAGTTTTTTTGAAAAAGAAAGCTTCCCCTTCCTTAACAACATCCTCACAACAATCCGAAAAAATACTCGAAAAAAAAATACCGGTCACTCTTTTTACAGGATATCTTGGTGCTGGAAAAACAACAGTCATCACCAATCTTATTAAAGAGATGCCCAAAAATTATTCTATCGCTTGGCTAAAAAATGAAATGGGAAATACCCAAGTAGATACAGAACTCGCTCAAGAATCCCGAACTGCGACCGTAAAGGAAATGCTTCAGGGTTGCATTTGTCATGTTATGATTGGTCAACTTTCTGAAGCACTCAAGGAACTCGCCAAAACCAATCCTGATCGCATAATTATAGAAACATCAGGATCAGCAACTCCAGCGCCTGTTGTTTGGGAAATACGAAAGAATCCCTCTCTTGTTATGGATGGCGTTATTACCGTAATCGATGCCAAAAATTTTCAAGGATATGTTCACAAAAGTCCCACACTCAAAATTCAGGCAAAATATACTGATCTTATACTTATCAATAAACATGAGGATCTCGATGAATTTACTCTAGAAAGAAATCTTGACGATCTTTATGAAATAAATCTTGACACTCCAAAAATAAAAACGGATCGAGGGCATATTCACCCTGAAATTATTTTTAGCCTCAATAGCAATCTCTTTACCACAGAAAAATCTGCAAAAGAAAGTGCTTCTGAAATAAATCAGGATCATCACGGATTTGAAGTTGATCTTATAGAAATTCGCCCTACTAAAATTTTTGATAGAGAAACGCTTCTTCCCATTCTTCTAAAAGAATTCCCTAAAGAAAAATTTTATCGCATAAAAGGTGTTGTAAAAGAAAAAGATTCTCCCCTTTTTATTAATTGTGCTTTCGGAGATTGTTCACTTACATCTCTGAAGAAAAATCACAGCATTCCCCGAATGATTTTTATGGGGGAAGATCTTTTTGATTTTAAAGATCTTATTATGCGTCATTTTGCTATTAAAGAAGATGAGATTCACTACACCCCAAAAAAATAATATTATTCTTTAATGTTTACTTTTTCTCGAACAATGTATAAGGGTCTTCCAGATACTTCCGTATGAATTCTAGCAATGTACAAAGCTATTAAACCCAAAGAAATAAGGATAATTCCAACAAGAAAGATAATACCTACGGTAAATATAGCAAGAGAAGTGAATAATCCTGGATCCCAAAACTTAGATAATAACATTATCGAAAGCAAAAGTCCACTCACCAATACAACGAAAATACCAAGATATCCAGCAAAACGAAGTGGAAAAAGAGAGAATGATGTGAAGCTATTCATAGCTAAATGAAAAAGTTTCCCGTAGGAATATCGAGCGTTTCCATTTACTCGTTCTGCGGCTACAAAATCTACTCGCACACGACGAAATCCCATCCAATCAATAAGTCCTCGAAACATCCGATCTCGTTCAGGAAGCTGTCGAAAGGTGTCTATCACCTTCTTATCCATAAGACGAAAATCTGTCGCACCTGATTCGGATTTCATATCCGATATTTTATTGAATAACCAATAAAAAAGAGAAGAAGATATTTTCTTAAAAAAACCCACACCGGAAGTTTCTTTACGGACTGTATAGACAACTTCAGCACCTTCTTCCCAAAGAGCTAAAAATTTCTGTATCAGCTCAGGTGGATGCTGGAGATCAGCATCCATAGTTATCACAGCATCCCCTTTTGCAATATGACACCCAGCACTGGTAGCGATTTCTTTACCAAAATTTCTTGAAAAATCAATTATTTTGATATAGTCATCTTTTTCTGCAATCTTCTTAAGTACTTCCAGACTTTTATCCGAGCTTCCGTCATTTACAAAAATGATCTCGTAAGAATACGACATTTTTTTAAAAACTTTTTCTATCGCCTTTTTTATAAGAGGTAAGTTTTTTTCTTCATTATAAGCAGGAATAACAAGGGATATCATTTTTTTCATACTAAAAATCTTTACTCTTATCGTTTTAAAAAATTCTTGCCTCTTAAAAAGAAAATTAAAGCGACACCAATAACTAAAACCTGAGCAAATCCTGAAATCATTACTATACTCAAAATATCATACCCAAAGAAAAATATACATGGGATCTCCAAAAGAGAAATAAAAAGTAACCATCGAACTACTCGAGTTTCTTTAATAGAAAGAAAATACTGAATAAAAAGATTCACAAATGTATAAAGAGCAGCCACGACGCCGAACCATATCAAATAATTTGCCGCATGAATATACGTATTTCCAAAGAAAACTTTCATAACAAACTCTGGAAAAAGAAAAAAGAAAATCAAAGAACCTGTACAAAAAATCCCTATAAGAAAAGCTGTATGAAAAAATATCTTTGATTGACCCTTATTTATTCCTAATGCTTTTTTATCATGCTCTTCCGATGACATCGAGAACATGACCGAAATAAGAATTCCAGAAACAAAGAAAATAATCCTCGAAACAATAAATAACGCTCCGTATGTCCCTACTACATTACTATCCAAATGATATTTAGCAGAAATCATGTCGATATTTCCCAACAAAGCAAGTGCTAAAGATGCAAAAAAAACTCTTATTGCGTATGGCTTTATGGAGGTTAATTCTTTTGCCGAGAAGCTTTCTTTCTCTTTATGCTGTTCTTTATTATTTTTTTGAATTTTTTGAAAAACCCACAAGGTGCATATATATCCAATCAAAGAAGATAAGAGAAAAGATCCGATAATTCCATTAACAGCAAAACCCATCCAAACAAAGAAAACACCAAGAATTAATTTAAAAAAACTCCCCACACTATTTATAATACCCACCCAAGAAAAACTTTGCCAACCCGATAATATTCCTATCGAAACAGAAGAAAAAAAAGAAAGAAACATCATAGCCCAAAGAAAAATTATAGCAATCTCATGCTCAACCTTCAAAAAACTTGCTACCCAGGGAGTCGATAAAAGAGAAATAGCAAACACCGGCAAACCATATCGAATAATCTTCCCATTCAGCCAATGAAAGATTTCTTTACTTAAACCAGGATCATTTTTTGCTTTAGCATTCGCTGCATAGCGACTTGCAATAAGTGCTATTGCTGAGCCAGGAACAGAAACAATAGCAAGTAAAGACACAATCATCTCCATTTCTCCATATACAGAAGGAGTTACCATCCTTCCTATAGCAAAATGAAAGATGTAATTAAAAAAATTCGTTGCCATAACACCAAGAAACAAGACAAAGCTATTTTTCAAAAACAAACTCGAACGCATTATTTCTAACCATTTTTTTACCATATGCTTAAGAAAGATAATATTTTCATTCTAGCATCTTTTTTAAAAATCGTAAGGAAAATAAAATAAATCTAAAAAATTCTCTTTATAAAGAAAATATTTCCTTAACTTTTATTCTTCTTTTTTATTTTTTTCATACCTTTCTATATTTTTCAAAAATTAAAATTAACCCCCTTTATCCATAAGTTATCATCTTAGTATTTTTAAAACAACACCATTAATCCTTATTTATACATAAAAAATGATCATTTTCTTTGCAAAAAACCTCCCAATTTCGATAATTATCCCTCTCTGTTTGACGCTTTTAAAAAGGGCAGGTACAATGAGCCCTGAAAAGGTCGAATATCAAGAAATATGCAAAATACCTTCAATGAAGGTCTCGAAATGCAATACGGAAAGGAGGTGGAAAAGAATGACAAAAGATAAAGAAATACGCGACGCTGAAACCGATGAATTGACTGGATCCAAGACAAAAGCTTGGTTCGAAGAGAATCTTCGACTCATCGTAAGTGTTTTTATTGTTCTCGCTATTGCTGGTGGAATTAATTCCTACTCCAAGCGTGGGCAAGAAAACAAGATAGCCATCAATGAACCTACTCAAGAGCAAATACTTCTCGAAGAAGACGCGTTTGATGAGGAAGAAATAACCGAATCTGAATCTTTGACAGAAGAACCTTCAACTGAAAAGGCTGAAACACCCAAGGAAGAAGTAAGTTCCGCGCAAACAGAAACTTCCCAAGAAATTGTTGCCGTTGAAGAAGTCAAGGAGCAAAAGGAAGAAGTAAAAATTCCCGAACAGCCCAAACAAGAAACACCCAGTCAAGAGACTTCGGGAGGTTTTCTTATAACAGCTCAGAGAGGCGATGGTTTGACTCATATGGCAAGAAAAGCGACAGCTGATTATTTGACTCAAAACCCAGATGCATCACTCACAGCTGAACATAAAATTTATATTGAAGATTATGTTCGAAAAGCAGTTGGTCATAAGGGAAAAGTTGCTGTAGGCACACAGGTTAATTTTTCTAAGGATTTAATTCGTCAGGCTATTGAAGCCTCGAAAGGGTTAACGGATATGCAAATTAAGAATCTCCATAAATATTCCGTTCTCGTTTCCTCTCCTTAATTTTCCTGTATAATGTTTGTTCTTTAGTGGATAAAACCTCCGTCAACTGACGGGGGTTTTATCTTTTTTCCGGTACATATACTCAGCTATTAAGCAACCGAAAAAAATAAAACTTATCATACAAATTGTCATTATTTTTCCTCGAGTCTGAAAAAAGAATGTTGAAAAAGAAAAAAATGTTGCAATACTTAAAAGAAAAAAACTTACATACTTTTTATTCCAACCCCATTCAAGCAATGTGTAATGAATATGATTTCTATCCGGCTTTGTTAAAGATTGTGAAGTGGTTATTCTCCAAAAAAGAACACGTAAAGCATCGAGAATTGGAAGGGCTAAAACAAGAAAAAGGGTTGCAATTTTTACTCCAGAAAAAAGTGACAGATATGCCAAAATAAAACCAGCCACAAAAATTCCCGCTGTTCCAGAAAAAAAATGAGCAGGATGTATATTGAATAGCCAAAGACCCAAAAAAGAACCACAAAGAATACATGCGAGAAGAAAGATAGGCGGTTGAAAAACTTCCGGACGAAGACTGACGGCAGCAATAGAAGCCCCGGAAATAACAATTATCCCTGGCGCAAGACCATCAATTCCATCAATCCAATTAAGAGAGTTTATAACCAATAAAAACCATAAAAAAGCAAAAATATATCCTAAAATCTCCCATCTCTCAACAAAAAATATACGCTCATCCAAAAAAAGAGAAGGGATACTTTCTATTCGAATCTTTGCAAAAAAAATGATAACAAAAATGATAACACTTTGCCAATAAAGTTGCCATTTCCAAGAAATAGACTTTAAGTCATCCCAAAAACCAAGAATGAGAAAAGCCAAAGATCCCCAAAAAAGCCACATAATGTCTATTGAAAGTACAAGGTAAGAATTTCCCAAAAGAGCTACCAAAAAAAATAAAATAGCGAAAAATCCTCCTAATCGAAAAAAGATTTTACTTCTAGATCTTCCTTTTTCTCTTCTATAGAAACGAGAAAATATTGATGTGTACAAGTATGCCCAAATAATCAAAGAAAAAAGAACAATTGACAAGCTCAGTGATGAAAAAAAAGTTAAAAAAAGAGGTATTTCTCGCATAGAAATATTTCAAATAAACAACGCTCGTCTATTGCATAGATATTGATTTTTTTCGAATCTTCTCAGTAACCCAAAAAGAGCCGAAATATTTTCCCAGTAATAAACGTGTTTGAGCATCTATAGCAGGAAGTGCTGCAAAAAACGGCCCCATAAAAGGAACTAATAGCCATTGAAAAACAAAAAAGGAATATCTCCATCGAGAATATTCTTTTGGTTTTGGTGGAAGAAGAAGAAAATTAAGAGATACAATAATCAAGAGACCAATCATCGCTATAGACATAAGTGTTCCTGAAATAAAAGGAAGATTATGTGCTAAAACGCTTTCTTTAAACTCTGCTCCACCAAACCAAAGTGGAAGCCAGCCCATAAATCCTAGGATAATAGGAGCAGTTGCCCAAAGAACATGCCCCTCTACAAGTTCCAGAGCAACAAGCCATTTTTTCCAAAAAGAAATATTTTTATTCGGTAAATTTGACCTCATTATTAATGCGAGATTCTCCATTCCATACGCCCAACGACGTAATTGTTTATATTGATTAACAAGAGTTTTTCCATATGTGTCTGCCAATGCTGCATCCATAGAAACAGGTAATGGAACAATTTTAGTTGTGTATTTACCATCAAAATAAGAATATCCTTTCCAATAAATAATTGAATCCTCACTAATCATATTCACAGGCCAAAAATTCAATTTCACGATAGTGTCAAAAGGTTCACTGTGAGATGAAAATGTCACCATTCGATCACGCGTACTCTTGAACATGTGCCAGAAAGTAGAATTAAAAACAACAATACGAACAATAGCATTTGTATCCCAAATATTATTATTATACATAGGCAATGGTTGGTATGCGTGACATAACCTATCTTTATCTGTTGTATAAAGAAAAGTAAGTGCTGAAAAATATTTCTTATGACAAACAGTATCACAATCAAAGTTAGAAAGAATAACTCTCTTATAATCAATATCTCTTTCATTCAAATAGAGGCATAATTCTTTAGCCGCATAGGTAGCATTTGATGCCTTGCATTTCATTTCTCCATCCTTAACTTTGTGCACCGTAACCAAAAAATCTCGAAAAACATTTTTGAATTTCTTACGAAGAATTCGAATTTTCTCTTCCCTTTTCTCCTTTTCTTCATTTTCCTCCGTTGCAAGGACGATAATAATTTGCTCATTAGGAAAATCACTCTCCTTTACAGCTCGTATAGCAGGCTCAATAATCTCAGCACCTTCGGTTGCCGTAGGAAATAAAACAATATGAACAATATCTTTGTGTTGTATAACTTCCTCTTGTTTATCAGAAAGAGGCTTTATCAAAGAAAATTCAAATTTTCTATCTTTTAAAATATTTCTTATTTTTCTAAATTCAGAAGAAAAAAAAGAATGCTTCTGAAGATTTTTTTTAATATCTTTCATCTCTCGCTCCCGCCGTTTAATGGATTCAACTATATTTTCTGTATCTTTTAAAAGACCATACCAATCGATACTAATCCCCCTTCGAAGTCTTTTATATGCAGCAATAGTATACAAAGAAATATAAAAGCTTTTATGTATCCACAAAAGATCGAAAGCAATAACGAAAACCGCAACCCAAATAGGTTGTAAAAAAGCCAATAATGGAAGTCCTAAGAGAATCATCCATGTTATTGCTCCAGGAAAAATTTCAAAAATTCTCTGTACAAATCTTTCATCGGGATCTTTCGTTTTAGGATCGGGAAATATAAAAACTTTTTCTTGTTCTGACATAATTTTCACATTTATTTACAAATTCACCAAAACAATAGCTATTACAGAAATAACAACAAATAATTGAACAAAAATATTACCCAAAAGAATTGTATGAGAAGTAAATCGATCCGTTTTACGAAAAAATAAAAAAGCAATAATGCAATTTAACAAGAAAAAAATGAAAGAAAATAATAAAATTCGATAGGATTCATACCAAGGAACTACATAACTAAGATCGGATCCTAAATAGATATTATAACGAAGAAAAATAGGAGCTTCTGATGGTTCTATAAATAAAATAAGAAGAATCCAAGAGATTCCATTTGCTATAAAAGCAAAAAGAACAGTCCATTGAACAAAATGGTTTCCCAGAAATTCTCTCAAACGAAGTGACGAGTCTAAAGATTCAGACATGATATCTTTTTATTTCTGTTGCAATAATTGTATGTTTCGAGAAAGGCCTGGCATTTTATTTACGATTTCTTCATGCTTTCCTTCGAAAAAATCCTTAAGAAAACGATCAAGCATTTCCATTCGATACTTAAATTCCTCTACATCCAGAAGAACATAACGAATCTCTTTTCCAACTTCCGCTTCAATAAATTCAATAGCTTGTTGAACCTTGGCACGACGAGAATCACTTACCACAACAAGAAGATCAACAATAGATTTAGGGTTATCCGTAAATAATCCACTTACTGCAGCATATCTCACCGCTGCTGATCTACGAAGACGTGAAAGATTTTTGCATTGTCCGAAAGTGTTTGAGGCAGAAATTAAATTATGCAATTGTGCGTTATAAGGAAAGTTTTCATTGAGAGAAAATACTTTTCGACGTTTTTTTATCTGCTCCCGAAGCATATCAATTTTTACCAATGACCGTATTGCTTTACGAGTTTCATCCAATTTCAGCTTATTTTTTTGAGCCAATTCTATTACCGATAAATTTGGGTTTTCATTGAAAAGAAAAAAACGAATAAGTCTCGCTTTTTCTTTTGATCCAAACAATTCATCAAAAATATCAATTGTCGTTGCCATATCATTCTTTTACCAATCATTACTTAATCAAATGTATTTATTTCAAGTATAGAAAAAATCCTTTCTCTTAGCAACTACCCATAAAAAGAAAAAAATGTTATACTTTAAAAACAGTATGGTAAAGAAAAAATGCGATTCGGGAAAATGCTTAACTTGCATGATTCCTCGTTTGCGACCCATCACTATTTCTCAGGAAAAACGAGAACCTTTTCTCGATGTTTTTCAATTTTCTCCCAATAATATAACTCAAAAACATTTAGGGACTATTTTTGGTATTTTCTCAATAGATCCTTCAAAGAAAGAGGCTCTCTATATAACAAATCATTTAGCTTCAGTTGTAAAAAAAGAATATTATTCAAAACCTCAACGTTCAGCTGAAGACAGTTTTGAATCAACTCTAAAAATAATTGATATTATTCTTGGAGAAACATTTCGCAAGGGTAATGTTTCTTGGCTAGAAAATCTTGATGGCGTGATTGTTGTTATTAGTAAGGATACTATTCATTTTTCTTCTTGTGGAAAAGGTCGTCTTTTCCTTTTTCGAGAAAACAAATTCCTTAATCTTACAGAATCCAATGAAGAAGAGAGTGCCCCCCATCCACTGAGAACATTTGAAGATATAGCTTCAGGAAAAATTCTTTCTCATGATATTTTTCTTCTCTGTGATCGTCAGCTTCTTAAGATTTTTTCTCCTGAACAACTCAAAAAAGAGATTTCACGTTCTCCAGATTATGATTCATTTTATACCCTTCTTTATACAGCCCTTGTAAATGAATGCGAACACGCTGGAGCCATACTTCTTGATATGATCCAAGATGACACACCATCGCCCATAGTTCATACAAAAACTTCTCATGATCTCATTTTGCCAAGAAATTTATTTGGTAGAGACACCTTAGATACGCAAAAAAATATATCCCTAAAAAAAGCTCTTTCTAAAGAAATTCTAAAAGACTCCCTGTTAGAAGAAAATGAAAACAAAGAGGAAGAAATCTCTACACAGATAGAAAATTTACCCGAAGAGAAAAGTAAAGGAAGAAATATTCACATAAAAGAATCTCTTGATTCACAAACACATTCAGGTTCAGATCCTCATATAGAAGCACTGAAAGAACGAGCGCTCCTTACTTTGGAAACAATCGAGTCTCTTTTAACAAACGCAACAAAAAAAATTCAAAAAATTCTTCAAAAGAAGGCTCAGTCTTTCACTTCTAAAAAAAAAGATAAAAAATCTAAAAAGAGAGATTTTTCTAACGTAAAAAAAAAGATAAAAGATTTTTTTTTAACAAATAAAAAAACTTTTTCCAAAAAAAACATTACCCTTCTCTTGACCTCAACAAGAAATCTCTTGGAGAAAATAAAAATAAGAAAAAATATTCTCTTGTTTTTAAAAGAGAAATTATTCTTTTTGAAAAACAAGAAGGATACGATTCATTCACCATTAGAAATTTCTTCAAAATCAACGTTTCTTCCAAGTTTTTATAAAATAAAACATCTTTTTTTCTCTTTAAACAAACGCCAAAAAATTTACGCTCTTTTTCTTCTTTTAATAATGATTCTTATCCCCTTCTTTCTCCCTAAAATAATACCCGACAAAAAAGAAAATATATCTTCTGAATTTGATGAAGCAGCTCTTGTTTTAAACCAAAAAGAGTCTCCTGATACTTGGACAGAACAATGGGAAAAAGAAAAAAATGTTATTTTTCAAAAAGAAGATGCTATAGAAACAATTTCAGGAATTCCTCCGAGTATTTTAAATAAAACATTACAAGTAACGTATTGGGACAATCGGATTCTCGCTGTCACCTCTGATGCCGTTGTCATTCTCAACCTTTTAAATAATTCCATGGAATCTTACCCTCCTCCCAATGGAAATGAAATATTTACACTTGCAACTTTTATGGAAGATCTTAATCTTCTTTTTATTCTTACTAAAAATAATGATTTGTATGAATTTAGTCCTGCAAAACAATCTTATACAAAAAACAAAATACCACTTCCATCAGGAACAAGTCCTCATCTATTAGAGTCCTACCTTACTTATCTGTACATCTTTGATACTAAGACCAAAAATATTCTTCGTTTTCCTCGTATAGCAGGAGGTTTTGATAAATCCACAACTTGGTTCAAATCTACACCTATACAAGAAAATCCCTTCAAGTGGAATGTGGAAGAAAGTATCTATTTTATAACCCATAAAGAAACTATTGAATCTTACTTTCAAGGAAAGAAAACCAATTTTTCTTTAGAATCATCTTCAGCCCCCACCCCTCATCCAAAAGATATTGCTATAACAAAGAATAATTTTCTCATTCTTGATTCTGAAAATGGTCGTTTTGTTCTCACAAAAAAAGATACCGGAGAAATACAATCTCAGCTTATGAGTAAATCTTTTTTTCAAACAAAGCGAATACTCGCAGTCCAAGAAAATACCATTTATACAGAAAATACTTCAGGAGATATACTAAAAATAGTTCTCCCTTAACTGAATTCTTGTAAAAATAAAATTACATAACAATACGATTTCGTATTTCTTCTTCGATTATCTTAGCGTCTCTCCCATATCGAAGGCGAGAATATTGTTTTATTAAAGAAACTTGATCTATATTTCCCTGAGTTGAAGGGTATGTTTTTATATTAAAAGGCTTCGTTGATTCATTATTAAGCAGAAGACGAACAAAACAACTATAATTATCCACATTAAGAAGATCGCTTGCTGAGAATATGGGAGCAAACTGTTTTTCTAAAAATTCTGCATCTTCCGGACCAACTCGAAATGCTGCCATTGAACCCACATTACCAAAAACTGCCTTAGAAATGCCCTCGCTAAGCTGTCCTATAAATTGATGAGCGATGGTCAAGCTTAATCGATATTTTCTTGCCTCTGAAAGAATTTGCGATATAGAATCTGTTGTAACATTTTGAAACTCGTCGATGTATAAATAAAAATCCTTTCGTTCGTTTTCAGATATATCAACACGAGAAAGTGAAGCCATGAGAATTTTCCCAACAATAATCATTCCTAAAAGATAACTATTAATTTCTCCAATTCTTCCTTTTGATAGGTTAATAAGAAGTATCTTCTCTTCATCCATGCATTTTCGAAAATCAATAGTGGAACGTTGCTGTGAAATGATAGGGCGCATCATGTCGTTAGAAATAAATTGTGTCAATTTTGAAGTTATATAAGGAACAACATTAGCTAAAGCTGCATCTCCACCAGCCTTTTCTGCTTCCTTTATCCAGAAGTTCTTTACAATAGGATTGTTACATTTTGAAAGCTTCATGCGACGAAATTGCTCGTCAGACAAAACGCGTGGAATTTCCAAAAGTGTCGATCCTGATTCAGTATCCTCCATAATGAGAAGCATGGCGTTTCTCATATACTGCTCAAACATTGGACCTCCTGTTTGACGTAGGTCGTACAATTTATCAAAAATATTAATCATCTCATTTATAACAAATGTCTTCTGTTCAGGTTTATCATATTCGAGCATATTAAGACCGAAAGGTCTCCCTGTATCAGCAGGATCAAAATGTATAACATCTTCAATTCTCTCCTTAGGAACAGCAGAAAGAATTTCTTCTATAGCATCTCCATGAGGATCGATATAGCAAACGCCTCGGCCCTCTCGAACGTCTTGTTTAATAAGCTCCGTAAGAAAAACAGATTTTCCAACACCAGTTTGACCTATGACATAAAGATGTCTCCTTCGGTCAGCCTGAGAAAGCCTCACATCCGTTATGACATTCCTATAATCATTATGTCCTAATAAAATTCCCTCTCGAGGAATAAGTGTGGGTGGAGGTGCGCTTCCAGCCTTAAGCCATTTTATTTTCGGGGTTTTCGTAGATGATATGGGGAAATGGTAAATACTAGCAATCTCTTCAACTCCAAGAAGCATAGCTCCCCGCCGATTAAAAAATCTCATTATGTATTGAAAACCAATTTTTTTTGTTTCAGATCGTTCTTTTATGCGAAAAAAGTTAATATCCGATCTTTCAAATTGAGAGAAAGCATTTTCCATCTGAGAAAGAATTTGTGTCGCTCTTTCTTGTGTATCCCCAGAAGAAAGAATTCGTATATTCGTATAAAAAGCAGGTTTCCTTGTTTTTTGTTCGATAGCTTTTACAAGATCCTGCTCTTCAGGAGTGAGTTGTATATATTTATCATCTTTTTGAGATTCGATCTTTTTTCCCAAAAAAGCACTCAGAAATACTGAGCCTAATCCATCTCCTAATTTTGCAAGGAAAGATTGTTTTCTTGCATCTTTTAATCGTTTTCCTTGTTGCATTTCATGAGCGATACTTCGTCCTTCATTTCGCCAAGAACCTCCAGCTGGATATAAAATTAATTGCAAAGCAGCTCCTTCCGTCTCAGTCTGAAGTTTGCTCATAGCATTAGTTATCTCATTAAGAGGATCCGTGTTCATTTCTTGATATGTAAGTACGGGCAATGCTGAGGTTGATTTTAGTGCCAACGTTGCTGTGGCAACAAAACTCTTTGGTCGAAAAATAGTATAATCTTCTATAGATTCAATAGATGCGTGAGGAAAAAAGCTATGCACTTGTTTTTCGATATCCTCTCTATATTTTCGAGGAAAAGATAGATAAAAGAATATCTCTTCACTATCAGAGGGATTGGCGATTTCTAACGATATTATAAAAGGTATAGACGATCCAAGAAAAGCTCTCTTCGAACGCATGTTAGCGAAAGAAGAAAAAAGTTGTTCCATAGCACCTATTTCTTCTCTCCATTTTTCAGGACCCACTTCTCGTTCATCCGATCTCTTTACATCATTTAAAACCATCCGGACTAATTCCGTACTAAATTGCAAAGACATCTCAATTTTTTTCTTGAGACCAAATAGTCCTGACAACATAATATAAGCACCGCTTCCCAAAGCAAAAAGACCTAACGCTATAGAAATAAAAAGGAAAATAATATTAACAGTTTCTTGTTGCATTTTTTTTCATTTGTTTTTGTCTTAAACACCTCTTTCGAAACCACTCTCAGCCTCTATTCTACCATCATTCTTCGTGTATCAAACCTTTTTTCTTTAGCTCTTCATACAAAGAGCCAGACAGAGTATCGTGCAATGTATCAATAGTATAAAGATCATCAAATTTTAATGCTATTTCAAAAGCCTGCGTAATACCTTGCTCTTCTGCTACAGCGATAAGTTTTGTTATTCGTGTAGCAATATCCGTTTCCAATAATTCATCTACATGCGCATTTTCTTTTGCATGAACTTGTTCAGAAGCATTCATTTGATCACTTATTTGCATTTTTGTTTTCTCCAAAAACTTTTCAAAAGACGCTTCTTTTAAAGAAGGATTTTCCGATTCAACAAGCGTTTCTGCTGCGGGTAGTATCTCTTTTTCTTCTTCATTTTCTTTTTTTTCCAAAACAGACTCATTTTTTATTTTCAAATCATCTTCTATCGGTTCTAAATTATAAGGTGTTACTGCCATATGATTATTCTATTTCTCATTAAAAAACAACTCTCATCTATTTTTCACTATACACCAAAATAAGTAATATTTCTAGAAAAATTATTCTTCAAGGTTTTTCATTTCCTCTGAAATATTTTCACCCGCATCTTTCTTTAGATCTTCCATGAGATCTTTTGTTACAGTAGCTACAACCATTTCATAATCAGGAATAGCATTTTTCAAAAAATTTTCAACCTCTTCAGGAGAGACTTCTTTGGAAAGTAATTCTTCGTATTCATCTTGCTGCTCCTTTGACAGACGATCTATCGTCGCCAAGAAAATCTCTTTTAAAAGAAGTTCTCCGATCCCTGAGAGTATTTCTTCTTGTTTTTCTTGAGGTATATTTTCTACACCGAGATCTCGAAGAATATCTTTTTTTGTTTCTTCCTCCAAAGGAAAAGTCATGATTTCATTCATAAAAAATTGTTTTTATTTACTAATATTTTTAAGCATAGCTATTTGAGTTACTGTTCTTTGGAAAAATTGTTCTCTACTTTCACCAATTCTTGATCTTAATAATTCTTCAATTTTATTCTCTGAAACTCCATTAAAAGAGAATATGCTTCTTAGATTTTTTTCAAATTTTGAAGGATCATTTATATTCTGTTCCACTATAAGGGAAATATCATTTCTATCCTTATCTGAAATAGAATCAAAAAATTCTTCATATCTATCAAAAGCAAGAGCATCTTTGGGAAATTCTCTCATAACTTCCAGAAAAGACGTCTCTCCTTCTGAAACAAGAGAGATACTACCATCAGAAAGTCTCTGTACTTCTAATGCCTTTAATGTGTCTTGTATTGTAGAGTTTTGTACATCTAGATAATTTCTTTCCAAAGAAGTGCTCACATATTTCCAAATATCCTCTCCCACAGAACCCAAAGACTTAAGTCCTTGCTCCGTAATAGGACCCTCCCCGATTAACTCTCCAAAAGGACGACTTTCTCCAATTGAAAGAATTTCTGGTGTTGGTAAGGTTTCTGGAATTGGAGAAGTTTCTACGTCTTGTGGAGTTGTTTCTTCCACTGTCTCAAGAATTTCCTCTATATCTGTTTCTGAAGGAATTTCTTCTTTTGGTAAAGTTTCTGGAATTGGAGAAGTTTCTACGTCTTGTGGGATTGTTTCTTCCGCTGTTTCAAGAACTTCCTCTGTGGCTGTTTCTGAAGGAAATTCTTCTGTAACCATTTCTGGTTGCGCTTGTAAAACTTCTTCTGACGACGTGGCAGGTGCTTCCGTTATCTCAGGAGTTACTTCTATTTGGGAAGGTATTTCACTTGCCATAGTTTCTTGCGCCTCCAAAGTAATACCTGATTGTTTTATGGCGCGAAGATAATCCTCATCATCGAGAAGTTTTGAAAAATCAATAGTATCGCGACCTGCAAAAATTCTATCAATATTTCCACTCGATATTCCTCCTGCTTTTAATTCCTCAGGCTTCATATTTTCTAAGGAATCTTTCAAAGAATCTATGAATATTTTCCTTTGTTCAGAGGAAATATCTGGACGATCTGAAAAAAAGTTCTCTGTCCTTTCTCCTAAAATATTCCATATTCGATCACCACTTTTTACCCTATGTTGCATATCTTCTCCAAAAAATCTTGACTCCTCAAAATGCATTTTTTCAGGAATTTCAGGAGATGGTTTTATAGACAAGTCCTCAGGAAGAGCTGTTTCTGTAGTAATATTCGAAGTAACTTCCTCAGGAATTTCATTCTGCACGCTCTCCATAATAGATTCCAAACCGTTTCCTTTATGAGTTGCGAGAACGGTGAATTTTCCGTCGTCTCCAAAAATACCAACTTCTGCTGTATGTCCAAGGAAAACAGATCTTCCTCCATTTTGAGAAAATAATATTTTTCCTGCAGAAGATTGAGGATCAATTATAATGTTTCCATTAGATTCTACAGGAACTTCTATATATTGTCCCTGAAGGTTTTCATTTAAAGTAAAAATCATTTTTAATTCTCCACTTTGTATAGCCTTGATTGCATCTTCAGACAATCCTTTATGAAAAGAACCATCAGAAGTCATTTTAGCCACACTAAAAACATAATTGCCTCGAGCGTCTACGCCATCACCGCCACCTCCCCAACGAAGACTTAATTCATTCCTATCAGCACCCGTTATCATACCATCAGTACCAACTCTTAATTGAGTATCATTATCCATCCAAACACGTCCTTCCAAAGATTTAAAAAGTTCTGGATGTGCCTTCGCATATTCTTCAGGAGACATTTTCATTTCAACAGTTTCAAATGTCTTCTCCATATCAGGACTCTTGTCCGAAAGATTTTGCTCCCATGATGATTCATCTAAAGAAACTCCCCCTCCAGGAATAGTTTCCGAAGAAACTCCCTGCGAAGTTTCTGGTGTAAACGAGCTTTGTCCTCCATCATCACCCCCATTTGGAAAATCTGAATCATTATTCCAAGATGCATCATCCAACGCCATTCCACCCCCTGTAATAGGATCTGATGGTGGCGTTTGGATATATTCAGGGGAAATTTTTAAAGTAGGCGCGTCTGAAAACCATTCTCCAATTTTACTTGCAGCAGCTTCTCCCAAACATCGAGACGCCATAGTTAAAGCAAGAGCGGATCCTACCGACCCTGTCCATCGTAAATATTTATCTCGATAATTTCTTTTTTCTATTCGATCCGCAATTTGAGAAGAAGATTGTCCCAACAAATTCTGAATATATTTCGCTTTTTCTAAAGGATTTTCTTTATAGAATTCACTTTTTTTCCCATAAATTTCACCGAAAGAATCTCTTGCATTATCAACCCTTTCTCTATCTGCACCACTATAAAGTTTTTCGGAAATATCCTTAAAAAAAGTATTGAAACCCACAGAAGACGATGTAAAAGAAAGGGCTCGCATTCCAAGTCCGGCAGCAGTCATGCCTATTGCTGTCGCACCCACAGCAGCACCTCCTAAAGCTCCGGCACCTATAAGTCCAACACTAAGAGCAATTTTTTGTTTGAATGGAAGTTTTTGATACTTCTCTATCCCACTCATAAACATATTTTTTGCCTTGCCCATAAAAGAAACATCCTTCAATCGATCGTCCGCTATCGCTTCTTTTATTTTTATTTGTTCACCTATTTCGTTGGCACGCATCATCTGTTCAAATTCTTTCGCTTCCATATAATCCGAAAATCTTTTCGCCACTTCGCTATTGTAGTTTTGCAAATATTCATCATACTTTTTTTTCTTCTCGGGATTTTTCATATCCAAAGCAAATGCCTCTCGAGCATCTTCCAAATCCTTCGTAAGTTTTCGCAAAAATTCACCTTCTTCATCCCCCTTCTCAGAGTTCTTTTTTTCGTCCGTAGCAGAAAGAGGTTTTTCTTCTGTTTTTTCTGATGGTCCCTCCTTATTTTCAGAAACATTCTTAGGCAAAATATCTAAAGAACCATCAAGTTCTTTCCGGTATCTCTCCGCATCTTCAAAAAAATCAAGTAATGTCTGAGCTTCTTCCCCCGGAGAAACTCTACCCGCGTACATATCAAAATCCGCAATAAACTTTTCTTTTAGAGCTTTTTGTTCATCTTGTGCATTTTGGATGGATATTTGAATTACCTCTATAGACGCCTTTTTTTCTTGTATTTTTCGATTATTTTCATCTCTTCTCTTTTTTAATTCTTCAATCTCTCCCACTGAAAGCGTTCCTCTATAGACAGTCTTTCCGCCTCGCTCCTCTTGTTTCATCCCCCCTTCCAAGGAACTTAATTCTGCTTCGATTTCTTTTTGCTCACCTCCCAAAAGATTTAATTCTTTTTGTAATTTATTCTTCTCTTCCTCATAGCCATCAATTTTCTTTTGAATATCCTCTATACGTTGTTTTCGATTTGAAAATTCTTCTGGAGAAAAACGCTGCTCGCCTTTTTCGGATTTTTGCGAAGAGTTTGTTTCTTCTTTATCGTCCACTCTCGAGTATTCACCGTTAATAACAACCCGCTCTTCTCTTTCCGAACTCCCTGAAACTTTGTTTTTGGGAATATACTCTCCCTCAAGAATTTCACTTTCTTTACTTTCTTTTTCTTCCTCTTGTGTTTTTTCAGTTTCACCTGAAGACTGTGAGAGAGTTTCTTTTTCAAAATCATTCGGGGTGCCTCCAGAATTATTCACAAAACCCCCTTCAAATTCTTTCTGCATCACCTGCACAAACTCTTCTTGCTTTTGTATATCTTTTTCAATTATTTCAATTTGTTTTTCAATATTATCAAAATCTTCATTCAATTCTATGCCATATTTTCTACTCCTATCTTCAAGTTCTCGTTTCTCCTCCACAAACCTCTCTCTTTCAGTTTTTTTCTTCGCCAATTCCTGCATTGCATCACTCATCTTTTCTCGAAGTTCTTCATGTTTCTTTCCTTCTTGCGTATCATGAGAAGAAAGAACTATTTCCTCCTCTTGAGGATTACTTTTTTCATTCACCTGTTTTTTTTGAGACTCCCCGGAGGGTAATTGCTCACCTTTTTCTCTCAAAAAATTCTCCATATCTTCATTTTTATTTACTTTCTTCTCTTTATGCTCACCAAAAATCCTTATAGAAAAAAGACTTTCTCTCAATTTCAGTTCTTGTTTTTTTTCTTCGGGAATTTTTTCAAAACGTTCCAAAACTTGCGAATGCAAAGTATTTACTTCTTTTTCAATTTCACTTTTTCTTCTATGTTTTGTTTTTATATCATGATTTATATTTTCCACATCTCTTAAAGCCTCAAACCATTCTTTTTCCGGAATAGTCCCCATTCTTTCTTCCAATTGATCTATATCCAACTGAATATTTTTACCCTGACCAAGAAGTTCTTCGATTTGTTCATCAATATCATCCAAACTACGTTGTTTTTCTTGGAGTTTTACATCCAATACTTCCATTTCTTGAATCTCTTTAGAAAAATCATTTGCTATTTTTTCTTTTGTATTTTCCGAAGTTGCTTCATTTTTCATTCCAACAGAATTATCCGAAAGCTCCTGAAATCTTTTTTCAAAATCCATTACCAGTTCTTCTGTAAGAGAAGACATTCCTTGATGATAGTTTATATCATTAAAAAGAAGCTTCCATGGATTTTCTCTTTCGACTGAATTATTTCCTTCTTCCAAACCCTCTTTTTTTCGCGTCTCTTGCAATTTATTTCGTATGGAATTTCTTACTGTAACTATTCTATCATTAAACTGTTTTTGTTGTTTTTCCAATTGTTCCGCACCCTTTTCATTTTCATTTTCAATAGCCATACCCATGTTGTGATTTCCCAAAAAATAATGAGAACATTTTCTTTTTTAAGAATACCATACAAAAGAAAAATTCCAAAATATATTTCTCATTTTCTATGTTTTTTTCCAAAATAATCGGAGAGAATTAATTACTGGCAAAAAGTCCGTAAAAAAATTATAGAAAGCTGCAAGTGCTGGACCGAAAACTCCCATAAAAACAAGTATTATTCCAATCATATTCGTCACAAACCAAATACCCATATCAAAAAATATGACTGATCGCATTCTTCGGGCTACCTCTATAGCATCACCGAGATGAGAAAGATTATCAGAAAGAATAACAATATCAGCCGTTTCAATAGCTGATGCCGTTCCTCCTCCCATAGCAATGCCAATATCAGCACGGGCAAGTGATGGAGCATCATTCACACCATCGCCGATCATAGCTGTAATAGAATTCTTTGAAAATTTTTCTATAACACGAAGTTTTAGCTCTGGCGTCATATCTGCCAAAACTTCAGTTATTCCCAATTCCGAAGCTATTTTTCGAGCAGTTTTTTCATCATCTCCTGTAAGCATCACAAGATGCTCAATTCCCAAAGATCGAAGTCTTTCTAAACTTTCTTTTGACTCTAATCGGGGAATGTCTTCTACAACGAAAAATCCTGCTATTTTTTCATCTATTACCACAGCATCTGCCGAATAAAGCCAATCTTGTCCATAGGTATCCAATAATGCCGTTCGTAAATCTTTGGAAAGAAAAGGTTCAAAAAGAATATTTTTCCCTATTGATATTTTTTTTCCTTCTACTGAAACAGTTATTCCCACTCCTTTTAAAACTTCCACAGCATCTGAGTCAGGAACGTCTTCTCCATACTCTCGATTTGCCCTTCGAAATGCTGCGCGTCCAACAGGGTGATCCGAAAATTTCTCAGCAATAGCTAAATATTTCCAAAATTCTTTCTGGGGAATCCATGGTTCTATGTGAATATCTCGAAGCTCTAAAGATCCAAATGTAAGTGTTCCTGTTTTATCAAAAACAATAGTTTTTACTTGCGCCAAAAGAGAAAGACGTCCTCCACCCTTTACAATCACGCCATTTTTCGCCACATATCCTATGGTCGCTGTAACAGCAAGAGGAATAGCAACGGCGATATCATCTGCACATGCTACAAGAAAAATCGCTGCTGTTACCGATGCGTCTTTTGTAATCCAAAAAGCAATCGCACCCAAAAGTAAAACGAAAGGAAGAAATATCCCAGCAAAACGATCAGCCAAACGCTCTGGTTTTGATTTATTTTTACCAGCTTCTAAAACCAAAGCAATCATTCTTTCGAGAGTTGAATCCTTTCCCACTCTCGTGGCACGAATTCTTAAAGGATTTCCTTCATTAAGAGTTGATCCCAAAACGAAATCGCCAACTATTTTTTCTACTAATTTCGATTCACCTGTTACTGAAGATTCATTTATACTTCCAAAACCAAAAATCACAACACCATCTACTGGAATTCGTTCACCCGTATGAACAAGAAGAATATCATCTTTCTGAACTTCATTTACAGATATTTCTTGAATTTTTCCCTGCCTTTCACGAAATGCGATACGCGGTCGAAGGGCTAAAAGTTCTTCTATTGATCGAGAAGAGCGCCTTTCTGTTCTCCATTCCAAAATCGAAGCGAATGCAAGCATAAGAACAATAAAACAAGCAGATCGAAATTCTCCTATAGAAAAGGCAAAAATAATAGCAAATGCATTGAAAACTTCTATAGAAAGATGCCATTGAAAAAGTGAGCGAATTCCTAAAAGAAAAACAGGAGCACCTCCTATCACAACAGCTGTTCCTAATAAAAAAGAACTCATTGGGAAAGGAAAAAATATATCAATCCCTAAAAAAAGAGAAGAAATAATAATACTTCCTCCAGCATACCATGGGGAACCAAAAAATTTTTCTATCATAGTATTTATATGTTTTTATTACTTTTTTTTGAAATTGCTTTTAAAAATTATTAAAAAAGCAAAAGCGTTCCTCACACCATCATAATCTCCGCACAATCTGGTTACTAAAATTTCTTTTTTAGTATACATCGTTACACTATTATTTGCGAAAAGTTATTACATAAGATCATTGTTAGTTTTCTTCTGTTACGAAATCTTCAACGATGCTCAGTAAAAAATGAAAATTAGTAACAACTCCTTTATGTATTTCATTCTTTTTTTGCTATACTCGAGATACTATATACATTCAAAAAAATAATATGATTTCCATTGGCAAAAAAATACAGTTCCAAGCATTTGATGAAAAGGGTTTCGAATACTCACAAAAAACATATCTTGGCCGTTGGCTCCTTCTTTATTTTTATCCCAAAGACGACACTCCCGGATGTACAAAAGAAGCTTGCGCCATCCGAGATTCTTGGAAAGAATTTAAAGAAGCAAATATTTCAGTTCTTGGTGTAAGTATCCAAAATGCTACATCTCATCAAAAATTTAGAGAAAAATATCAAATTCCCTTTCCCCTTCTTGTTGATGAAGACAGAAAACTTGTAGAAATGTTTGGGGCTTGGAGAAAGAAAAAATTTATGGGACGTGAATATATGGGGACAGAAAGAATATCTTTCCTTATTAATACGGAAGGAAAAATCCAAAAAATATACGAAAAAATTAAACCCGAAGAACATGCAAGTGAGATACTTCGTGACGTCCTCAGCTACCAATAAAAAACTTTCTTTTTAAAGAGGCTATCTATACAATTCATTTTCAAGCTTTATGCTATGATTTTAAGTATATAAAAAATCTTTCTTCTTCCACATCTCTCTTGTATACTATCTTTGCTAATATAGTAATTTATTTTTTATGTTTTCTTTTCTTTTCTCTCATAAGAAAAACTCACCTCTCAAAAATTTTATCATTCTTCTTTGTTTTCTTTTTATAAATTTACTTTCTGTTTGGCTTCTTGGGCACACTCCCTGGCTTGCAACAATCCCCATATTACTTTCTGGGATTCTTGCGCTTTATGCTTCCAAAAGTAAAAAACTCCTCATTGTTTATTATACATTTGCTCTTATTGGAAGCCTTCATGAAATGTTTTTTATTTCCATGAATGTTTGGACTTACGATAAAACATCTTTTCTTTCAATTCCTCTCTATCTTCCTTTCGTTTGGGGAAATATAAGCATTCTCTGTATTAGTCTTTATAAGGGAATTTTTACTCTTAAAATTTTTCAATCTTTACCCCATAATCCTCCAAAATCCTCCACTATCTTTTTGGCATTTATTTTTGCTTTTATTTTTTCCATTTTAAGTATTTACTTTTTTTGGAGCGAGCCATCTCTTGTCTTTATTTTATTTATTCTCATTGATATCTTTCTTGTTTTTATAATAAGAAGCGCTCCCTTCGCTATTGTTGGCATAAATGCCCTTGGTTGCGGAGCATTGGGAGATCTTGTTGCTGTTAATATTAGTCGTTGGTCTTATTCTGTTGAAAATACTATTTTTGGCGTTCCTTCTTATATTTTTATCGGCTGGGATATTGTTGGGCTCCTTATGGTCTCACTTTATTTAGCTCTTGAAGCTTTTGAAAAAGAACATGCTCAGAAAAAATCTAGAAAGGCTATTTCTCATTAATTAAATACTAAAAAATATTCATCATTTTTATTCTTATCTATTTTTAAGCATTTCACCTTTTATAAAAGATTTTCGCTATACACCAAGCTTTCAAAAAATAACTTTAACTCTGCAACTGAACAAAAATTGAAATAGATTTCATTTCCTATTACAATACTAATCTATTCTATCGAAAATCTCATGAAAAAACTTCGTTCAAAATACATAGGAAAAAATGCCTACGTTTACCTAAAAACTCTCGAAATAGCTTGGCGAAGCTTAAATAAAAATAAATTTCGCTCTTTTCTAACTTCTCTCGGAATAATTATTGGTTCAGCCACTATCGTTCTTGTGATCGAAATGGGAGCTGGCGCAAAGGCTGAAATCGAAAAACAATATTCCAATATGAGTGTCACGACCATCCTCGTTAATGCACCATCTCCAACTGAAGGAGGTGCTGCTTCTCGCTTAAATATTGATGATGTTTCAGCTGTTATGAAAAGTCCTTTTATTTCTTCTGCTGTACCCCAATTAACAGGAAAAGTTCAAACTCAGTCAAAAGAAACTATCTATCAAGCTGGTATTCTTGGTAGCACCACTGAACTTAAAGATTTAGCTAATATAGAATTAATAAGGGGTCGTTTTTTCTCTCAGGAAGAAGAGGATACGCACCTCAAAGTAGCAGTGCTTGGCTCAACGGTAGCAGAAGAATTATTTGGAACAGCCAATCCTAATGTAATCGGGCAAGAAATAACAATAGGAAAAAAACAATTTGAAATTATTGGCATTTCCAAATATAAAGGTGGTTCATTGGGACCGATTTCTTTAGATGATAGCATTATTATGCCCTACTTTTCTTCTTATCGTTATGTCCTCGGTATAAATGGTAAATTTAATTTAAACTTACAGGCCAAAGATATTAAAAGCATTAATAGCGCTATTGAGGACGTTAGTGCTATCCTACGTGAAGAGCACAATTTACGTCCGGATATGCCAGAAGATTTTCGCGTAAGAGATATGGGTGTTAATGTGCAAGCAGCTAAAGACAGCGCCCAAACTATGGCCTTATTATTAGGAAGTGTTGGATTGGTAGTTTTATTAGTTGGAGGTATTGGAATTATGAATGTAATGAGTATTGTCGTTAAAGAAAGAACCAAAGAAATAGGAATTAGAAAAGCTATCGGTGCAAAGAAAAATTATATTCTTTTTCACTTTTTAACAGAAGCTTTTATTTTAAGCTTTTTTAGTGCTTTTATTGGCCTTCTCCTTGCCTCTCTTCTTTATTATGCATTGAAAAAATATGGATTAGATATTATTTTTATATGGTGGAGTTATGGACTTTCCGCAATTTTTACCGTTAGCATTGGCATATTCTTTGGCTATTATCCGGCATTAAAAGCAGCTAAACTCAAACCTATAGATACTATTAGATACGAATAAGTAATATTATAAAAAATAACGCTATGAAAAAGTTACCTCTCATTGGATCATTCTTAATTTCAGTATTCTTCCTTAGTGGATGTATTGGAACAAATGAAGATCAGATTACTGTTGAATCAGAATCCCAAAAGAATATACTTTTATCACAGGATGAAATGACTCTTCCGACTCGTGCATCCGAAATAAATGGTGTTGTTTCCTCGATTGAGGGAAATGAAATTATTATAAAAAAAGAAATTGGAAAAGAAAGTTTAACTGAAGAACAAATGGCACAAAGGAAAGCTGAGAGACAAAAATTAACCGAGGTAGAACGTCAGGCTCTTCGTGCTTCAGAGTTAGCAGATGTTAAAACTGAAGATACCCCCCTAACTATTCCTGTTGGTGTCCCTATCTACAAAGCTGATGGCACGGGTACTGGTGGATTACTAAAATCAGATTTAAGTGAAATAAAAAAAGGAACTTATCTATCCATTTGGGCAACAGAAACTGGTATAGAAGCCGTCAAAATAAAAGGTTTAAATTAGAATTTCATGAAAAAAATTGTAATAATCTTTATTGTTATCTTTATTTTTTTTGTAGGAATTTGGCAATTTTGGAAAAACGATCTTAAAAAAAATACTGAAACCCCTGAATATACCATTGAGAAAGTTGTTCGTGGCAATGTTGCTGTTTCTTTTTCGGTGGATGGAAAAGTTGTCTATGAAAAATGGGAATTAAATTTTCTTAATTCAGGCATTGTAGACACGATCAATGTAAAGCTTGGTGATATCGTCAAAAAAGGACAAATTCTCGCCAGCCTCGATATCGAAAAGAGCAATAATCAAGCATTGCAAGCAAAATCAATATTGGAAGCTTCTTACGTTGATTTGGATAGGCTTTCCAAGAATGGCGTCGACTATAAGATAAAAAAGGTTGCTTATGATGATGCTCTTGATCAATTAGATAAAGAAGAGGATTTGTATGATGAGTATGTTCAAGATAATGGGAAAAATTCCTCACAAGCATTAGCCCAAAAAGTAAAAGTTTCTTCGGCCAAAGCTGATGTTAATAATGCAAAATATCAAATGAAACAAGTGGAAGAAAATTATAAAAAAGCGAAACTTGAATCATCAAAAAATTCTTCCACCTATGCTTTGGCTTTAGAAAATACCAATGCCTTCAATATAATAGCTCCCAGAAATGATATTGTCGTAGACAGTATACATGGCAATGTTGGAGATGTGGCAACTCAAAACAATACAAATTCAGAAGATAACAATGCTGGATTTATAACACTTATCAATAAAGATAATTTTTGGTTTGAAGCTTTATTAGAAGATACTGACGCTCTCAAAACACAAAAAGATATGCTCGTTTCTCTAACATTAGATGCTTATCCCGACAAAGAATTCGAGGCTAAAGTAGAGTTTATTTCTATAGTGCCAGAAATAGATACGAATGGTTTGTCTAGTTATAAAGTAATAATACAGATACTCAATAATGGAGATACTACATTTTTAAGTGACATGTCTGGATCAGCAGAAATTATTTCGAAAGAAGCGAAAAATGTTTTGATGATTTCTAATGGTGCCGTAAAAAACGTCAAAGGAAAACAAACCGTCACTCTAAAAAATGGTGATAATTTTTCCGAACGAGAGATTCAAACAGGTTTCACAAATGGAAAAAAGGTTGAAATAAAAAGCGGATTAGAACAAGGAGATGAGGTTGTTATTCTCAAATAAAAATACCTATGGAAAACAGCATCTATCTGAAGAATGTTTCCAAAGGTTACACACTTGGCAAAACATTAGTTCCCGTTATTCATACTATTACTATTTCTATACAAAATGGTGAATTTATAGCTTTAATGGGGCCTTCTGGAAGTGGTAAATCCACTCTCATGAATATAATCGGGTGTTTGGATGTCCCTGATACTGGAGAATATTATTTGGAAGGTATGGATGTTTCCAAACTTTCGGAAGATTCTTTGTCTGAAATTCGAAACGATTTGATTGGTTTTATTTTCCAAAATTTTAATTTAATCCCTGATTTAACAGTCCTCGAAAATATTACTATACCAAGTTTATACGCAGGCAAAGAAGATAAACAAAAAGCTATTGAATTAGCTAAAAAATTTGGAATACATGATCGGATTTCTCATTATCCCAATGAACTCTCTGGAGGGCAAAAACAAAAAGTAGCTATTGCGAGAGCACTTATTAATAATCCGAGTATTATTCTAGCAGATGAACCAACGGGAAATTTGGACAGTCATTCCTCTTCAGAGGTAATGGAGACCCTAAAAATCTTAAATGAAAAAGAAGGAAAAACTATAATCTTAGTTACTCATGATACTTTCACAGCTAGTTTTGCTTCACGTCACATTAATTTAAAAGATGGCGTAATTGTATAATTCCCCTAGTTCATTTCATTTCAAGAAATGCCTTTAAAATTTCTTAATTTTTACCTTCATTTAGAAAGAATGTGTTTTGGTTTATTGCTGGGGAAGAGGGATTTTCGCCTCACCGTCGAAACGACGTTTCGTTGTCCGGGGTGGCGCCAAACGCTCATTCATTCGCGTCTGTCGACATTCGAGGACTCATTTCCACCCGTTCGAATCCCTTCTCATACTCAAATAAAAAATCCTCCACAAAGGAGGGATTTTTATCTTAGCTGGGGAAGAGGGATTCGAACCCCCGAATGACGGGACCAGAACCCGTTGCCTTACCACTTGGCGATTCCCCAAACACATTATCTTAAAATAGAAAACCCCACAAAAAAAGACTATCAAAAAATATCTTTTCTGGCAAGAAAAAAACGCATCTTCCTAAAGAAAATGCGTTTTTAAAAAAAGAGTATGAATAGATTTTCTATCCTATACTTAAGCTGCCATTTTTAAATTTTTGAGGCGTTCTTCCCATTGCTTTGGAACTTTCTTCCCTTGAGCTTTGTATAAAACACCCCCATCAACGGCAATCATCGGAACGATACCACCCCACTTATCCCGAATGAATCTTTTAACCTCGAAGGCGTGAGTTTCTCCTCCAATAGAGAGATAAACTTTTTTTTCGAAAAGAATTTCATTCTCCTCTTCTAGAGAAGTGATTTTTCTCCTGAGTTCCTCATTCTCTTTTTGCAACGTTTCTTCTTCAAGAGAATCTTCTTCTAACTCTTCATTAGGAATTTGATAGAAAGAATCTATCCTTTTTTTCCTAGTAAATCCATTTTTCTTCAAATTCCTTCGAGAGAAAAAGAATCCTATTCCTCCGAGAAGTAAAAGGAGAGAGGTTACAAGAGAAACAAGAAGAAGTGTTCCCGAAGAAGAATTTAGTTTTTCCAAACGAGTAGTATTCTCCTTCAAAGAAACTTTCAAGGCTTCTTCGGATTGCTTCACTCGATCAAACTCTCGCTGAAGGCGAAAATTTTCCTCCTTAATCTGAAAAAGGATAGCATCCTTTTTCTTTAAATTTTCCTCTAGTTTTGTTACCTCTATCGAAATTATTGCGCCTTCCGTTTTTTTCTCTTGGTTTACCACCGAAGAAAGGTCATTCTTTGTTTCTGGGGTCTTCACCACAGAATTTCCCCCCTCCTTCTTTTCACCAGATTCTTTAATGATTTCTTTCTGCGAAATCGGTTTCTCTTGAACGACAAGATCCCCCTCTTTAGCTGGTACTGACGGTGACGGAGTGTCAGTGGCTTTACTAATAAATTCATTTGGAAGGTTATATGCATAACCTGCCCAAAGTTTCTTTCCAAAAGAAAGCTCTACTTCGGAAACAGTATTCCACGAAGCATTGAGTCGATCTTTATTAGCAAAAAGAATTTCCTTAGAGCAGGCATCCTTCGTCATATTCGGACGAATCTTGGCACAGAGAGCGAAAAGAGTCTCACCTCTGCTAAGAGTAAAACTCTCTTCTGAAGCATTACTTAATCCCGCATTCAAAAGAAAAAGTAGAGTTACGACAACGGAAACAAAAAATTGTTTCATTGAAATCTCCGATAGGTTATGGGTTGTTGTAAAAAAACTCCTATTCTTTAAATCACAATTTAGGTTATTTGTCAATGAAAACGTGAAAATATTTAAATGTCTTCTTTAATATTTACATTTGTTTTTTCTGCCCTCGAAGTGATGCCTGGATAAAACGATCGATACTTCCATTTAAAACCTCTCGAGTATGTGGGGTTTCTTCGCCTGTTCGATGATCTTTTACGAGCATATAAGGATGAAGTACGTAGGAACGAATTTGATTTCCCCACTGCGCACTTTTTGCTTCTCCTCGAATTTCATTCGTTTCTTGTTTTTTAACTTCTATTGCTTGCTGATGAAGTTTTGCCAAAAGAAGAGCTATAGCACGCTCTTTATTTTGCGATTGAGATCGCTCGTTCTGACAACTTGTTACTATTCCTGAGGGAAGATGTGTTATACGAACAGCACTGTCTGTTTTATTAACATGTTGACCCCCCGCCCCTGAAGCGCGAAAAGTATCAATCCGAAGGTCTTTTTCTTCAATCATTATTTCTTTCAAAGAATCAATAATTGGCAATACTTCAACTCGAGCAAAAGATGTCTGACGAAGCTGGTCCGCATTAAATGGTGAAAGCCTGACAAGTCGATGAATACCCGCTTCATGCTTAAGATTTCCATATGCATATATCCCTTCGATTTGAACGGTTACACTTTTAATCCCAGCTTCAGTCCCCCGAGATTCATCAATAATCCTTGCGTTATAATCGGACAATTCACACCATCTAAGATACATTCGTAACAACATTTCCGCCCAATCTTGAGCATCCACTCCACCAGCTCCACTTTGTATGGTAAGAAAAATATTGTTTTCATCATATTCACCAGAAAAAAGTACAAATCTTTCAAAATCCTCCATCTCCTTTTCTCCCACTCGAAGCATTTCTCCAATCTGTCTTTTTTCTTCATCTGTTTTAGATATTTCCAAAAATTCCTTGATATCAGAAATGTCTTCTGAGAGTTTTTCAAAGCGTATAATTATTTTTCGAAGAGCTTCTGCTTGTTGAAGAATGGCCTTGGCATTATCATTATTTTCCCAAAAGTTTCCAGCCAAAGAAAGTTGTTCGAGCTCTTTAAGTTTTTCTTTTTTCTTAGGAACGTCAAAGAGAGTCCCGCACGAGCGGGAGTTTATCTTGTAAATAGGTCAGTCTTTCCGGATAATCATCATGTATCATAAAAAATATAATAATTTCTTTCTTTAATGTATTCTCAAAAATAGAGTTTTTCAAAATTTTATTTACTATATCAGACAAAAAACATCTTGACAAATTATGAAAATCCATTTATTTTCTAATTCGTTCGCTTTTATTTGGCGAATATGTTTTTTTTTCACACAAAGAGAGGGTTTTACAATGAGTTCTTCTATCGGACTTTACGCTGTTCTTTCCTTGCTGTTTGTAATACTCTCCGGCTTTGCTGCTTTAATAAAGAAGTATTGGACAGCTACCTTCCTTGGATTTATAAGTATTTTCTTGGATCTCATAATACAAAGAGAGGGTTTTATAATGAGTTCTTCTATTGGGCTTTATGCTGTTCTTTCCTTGCTATTTGTAATACTCTCTGGCTTTGCAGTCCTAATAAAAAAATATTGGGCAGCTGCCTTTCTAGGATTTATAAGTATTTTCTGGGATCTCTTGATATTCTGGGTTTCTTAATACTTAATTCCCAGTATCAACTTTTCCCATTCTTTCTATCCTATCCAATTCGAGGACGCTTTCATTCACAAAGAGTAATCTTTTTTAAAGATTGCTCTTTTTCTTTTATTCTACAATTACACCACTTCCTAAACACATATCATCAGAATAAAAAACTGCAAATTGCCCAGGTGTAATTCCTCTTTCTTTTTCTTTAAGAATTCGAACAGAAAAATCTGAAATATTTTGAGAAACCCCTTCTAAAATAACTTGATATCTTTTCTCTCCATGTCGAATTTTACAAAAAAGCTTTTTTTGTAAGAAATTTTTTTGAAGATCTTCTTCGTCCAAAAACCATGAAGTATTTCGTACACCAAAAAAGGCTCTTTCCGTTTCAGGCATTTTAAGTCGATGAGAAACAAGAATATTATTTTTTTGAATATCCTTCCCCACTACATACCAAGGACCCCCAGAAAGGTCTAATCCGTGTCGTTGTCCAACGGTATGAAACCAGTGACCCTCATGTTTTCCAAGAATCCTTCCTGTAGAAATATCCACAATATCTCCCATCATCGTTCCGAGATGATGTTTAATAAAACTTGAATACCTTATCTTTCCCAAAAAACATAAACCTTGAGAGTCTGGTCTATCGAAAGTAAGGAGGTTTTTCTCTTTTGCCATTTCTCGAACTTTAGATTTTTCATATTCTCCCAAAGGAAACCACGTTCTCCTAAGTTGTTCTTTTGTGAGTCGAGAGAGAAAATAAGTCTGGTCTTTTACTCTATCACAGGCAAGTTTCATAATCGAAAAAGTTTCTCCATGAACTTTTTTGTATTCTCCTGAACGGGCATAATGGCCAGTAACAATTTTTTCAAACGAAGTATCATTCTTTTCAAGCCATTCTTGAAATGCTCCAAATTTTATCAAAGAATTGCACATAATATCCGGATTAGGAGTTCGCCCTTCTCGAACCTCAGAAAGTGCATACGAAATAACTCGATCATGATATTCTTTTTGAAGAGGAACAATCGTAAGAGGAACGTTTAGTTTTTTACAAACTGAACGAACGAAAGTAAGGTCATTTTCCCATGGACATTCTCCGAGAAATGCCATTTCATCTTCAAGCCAAATTTTAAGATAAAAAGCATGAACTTCATGACCTGAATCTTTGGCAAGAGTCAGAGCTACAGAGCTGTCCACACCCCCTGAAACCAAACATGCTAAACGCATAGAATATATCTTAAAAAATCCTTATATACTAACAGAAAATGATTTAAAGTAAAGTCTCAAACCTACATTTGTTATACAAAGAGAACAATCGTCGTACGTTGTTTCCATAAGCATCCAAATCCCCTCTCCTTAAAACACACATTCTCTCAAAAAGACTCCTCCCTCAGGAAGAGTCTTCTATTCTAAGTTTTTATTCTTTAAATTCTTACGTTTTTGTACTTTTTAGGGAGTTACTTCTTTGTATCGTGCGCATTGATTTGTTTCGCAGGTAACAGCACTTCCAGTACCTCCTTGACATGTCCATGACCATTTTCCAGAAGCGTATTTTGGATCACTAGGAGAACCAAACCTCGAATTAATACAAAGCTCATCAGCACCCTTTTCGGAAAGATCCCCTTCATAACAAGAAGTAGTATAGGTAGTATTACATTTTCCTTCAACGGCTCGGCATATTCCTCCAATTAGAGTATAACCATTTTCACAATCAAAATGAGCTACTATAGTTTCGTCCTTAGTCATAAGAAAAGAACAATTTTCAAGAATATTAGGACATTTATTTTCTCCATCAGAAGTCCATCCGTTAAAAATTGCATTAGCGTCCTTTGTAGCTCTAAGAGTAATAGAAACTCCCTTATTGACGTTTGTTGAAGAACAATTAGTAGGTGTACAACTCACCGACCCAGGACCATCTTTTGAAACGTTAAGTGAGTATTGTGGGGTACTATCAATACAGGAATTTGAAGTTAAGTCAAAAGTAAATCCAAATTTACAAATGAATTCGCATTTTGGTGCTGAGCCTACAGGAAGACTACAGCTATTTACTAAAGTTTTTGCTCTATTTTCAGAAAGATCAGTATCGTCGCCTGAACACAATAAGGCGTTCGCGGGATCGAGCCCTGTACATGAATAGGAAGGAATAACTACGCAGGCAAATCCATTCCAAGTAGATCCCGTTGGACAATAAAATTCGCATTGTTCTTCATTATCAAATTCAGAATATTTCGAAGATTGAGATTCAGTTAAATTTTCATTATCACCTGGATGCCAAAGTGTACTAACTGGCTTAGGAGGAGTACAAGCGCAGGGTGTCTGAGAAGTTGTCACAACGGAAGAACTTGCTGATTGCCCATTATCATCTACGCAAGAGACATTTAATGTTAATCTCCCATTATTAAAATCTGGCGTTTTTATAGACTTACTCTGAGGGATACTTCCCGATCCATCCGCACCTGTCGTAAGAATGAGACTATTCCAATCTTCATTATCTGGAGTTGAAGTAAAGGTGCATGGCTGAGCATTTTTTTTAGCCTTTGAAACACTAAGTCTTTCTAGGGTAACTGCGGAACAACCATGAGCATCAAGTTGAATTCTCATTACGGGACGCTCTCCTCCTGGAGGATTAATATAGACATGTTCCCAAAATGTACCACGATTTGAGTAAGAGCTCATTCCCCCTTCTTGGTAAAGAGCATACACCATAGCTCTAAATTTCTTATCCTCACGAAATTCTACATTGGGAATAGTAAGTGTTTCATTAAATTCGCAATATGTTTTCCCATCACTATGAACCACGAGATTGCCCGGTATAATACCTAAAGCATATTTTATTCTTTCTGGACTTTCACTCCATTGATTCCCCTGTGGACCCTCCCCACTCCATTGTGTACCAAATCCAACAGAAGCCTTACAAGCGATATCCGTATCTCTTGCTAGAACAAAGCCTCTAAAAGTAACCGAATCTCCTGGTTCAAAGGTTTTCCCGTGTTCAATAGAAGAAAGATTCGCTTGTTCACCACAAAGATAACCCCACGAAGGATATTTATTATCCTGACCACGACAATAAGAAGTGCCCGATATTGCTCTCAAATCAGCTGAAACAGAATCTGAAAAGACAAAACTAAAAACAAATATTACAAAAAAAATAATTGGTTTAACCAGTGAAAAAAGATATTTATTCTTCATATTTCTGTTTTTAAAAAAATTATTGTATTACTTTCAGAGGATCACACTGAGCTTCTGCCATATTCCCTACTACATCTTCTGTTTTTGCATGAACATTTTTTATTCCCGGAGTGTCAAAACTTGTTTCAGGCAGTGCAATATTCGAAGTAATATCTCCTGTCCATTCATAGGTATAATTAGGGACACCTATTTCTTTGTAGAGAAGAACCCATTCAACTTTTTCCCCTACTTTTATAGGATTTTTACGAGGAAAACAAGAAACTTCCAATCCTGCATTTTCTACTTGAAGCTTGCTTGTGTATATCTTCCCTTCATACTCAGCAGTAATAATAACTGATCCTGCTTTTCCTCCCGTAGTCACTTGACCTTTTGTTCCGGGAGTATTTGACACATTAGCTATAGTAGTATCAGAAGACTTCCAAGTAGCTTCTTCTTCTTTATGAACGTCTCCCAATTTGAGTTCCATAAAGAAATAATCACTATTGAGAATAGTTTTTTCTTGAGGAATAATAGTAATGGTTTCTATTTTATTTTCTAAAGAAAGATTGTTAGCTGATTCTTCTTTCATAAACCAGCCTTGAAATAATTTTCCAGACATCTGATAGACAAAAAGAGAGATAGTACAAAGAGCAAGAAAAACAGAAAACAGGAATATTCTTTTACTTTTGAAACCTAGATATGTTTTTGACATATATATTATTTATGTATTTATTTTATTTTTTTATTAAAAAAGCTATTTTTAATGTAGCATACGTGAAATATTCTTACAATAGATTGTATCATTACCTCGATTTGCCTTAGAGTTAAAACAAAATGACTTAAAAACATTCCTGTCTCATTTATGACACAGTTCTATAAATTCTTGTACGATTTTCATAAACCTAAAATAGAAAGTTTTTATTTTAGAGAGACTAAAAAAGTTTCTTAATCTCATACAAGAAAATTTTTATTCTTCCTCTATCAGAATAACTCGAGCAGGAGCTCCATCAAGTCCTTCAAATTTAAGAGGAAGCCCTATAAATACATACGTTCCCTCTTTTATATCCTGAAGACATAATCCCTCAAAAATAATAATACCTTTTTCAAGAAGTGCTGTATGTGGTCGATGATCAGCTCCTCCACGCTTTTTAACCGAAAGATAATCAATACCAAAAAGTGCTATTTCTTTTTTTGCAAGCCAATCAGCAGCATCTCCATCTAAATAGATATATTCAGGATAAAAATATGAAGAATCAAGGGTGCTATTTTTTGTACGAACCAAAATTCGTTCTCCTTTTTGTATATTGTAAAGTTCTAAATCAGATTTTTTTATAGATTCCTTTACCTGACAAAGATCCAGAACTCGGCACACACCATAAAGAGCTTCCAAAGGAATTTTATCTACACCAAGACCATCTTTGAAAACATGTTTAGGTGCATCAATATGCGTTCCCGTATGTGTTCCAAAAGATACCTTAGTATGAGTCGAGGTTTCTCCTTCAAATATTTCAAACTCTACCGGAGGGTTTCCAGGATAAATCGACATCTTAGGAGAAAGCATTTGTGTTATATCATGTATCTTCATAAAGTATGTCCCGTCTATATCTTTTTGTTTTATAAATTTATAGCTATTCGCAAAGCAATCCTTCGCTATAAAAGATCTTTTACTGTTTTTACAATTGCCTCTGCGTCAATTTCTTCCCAATGAAGAAGTTGTTCTGGTTTTCCACTTTGAGGCCTTTTACGAACAGCAAGGGATCGAAATCTTACAGACATTCCTTCAATTTCACATAATATCTCTTTCACAGCATCCGCAAGCCCTCCATGCCCTCTATGATCTTCTACAGTGATGATAGCACTCGTTTCTTCTCCATTTCGAAGAATCATCTCTTTATCTAAAGGCCGGATGCTATAAGCATCTACAATACGAATAAAGATATTCTCTTTTTTTAATATCTCATACGCACGAAGTGCTTCGTGTACAGTTATTCCACAAACAATAACCGTAACAACATCTTGCTTACTTTCTTGAAGTGTTTTAGATCCGCCCAAGGAAAATATTTCATTCTCTTGATAGAGAACAGGGAGCTCAGCTCGCGTAGAACGAATATATGTTAACCCCTTTAAATCTTTTCCGAGATATAAACATTTTTCCATAGAAACAGCATCTGAAGGAGAAAAAATATGAACATTTTCAATAGTTGAAAACATAGCCATATCCTCTAAAGCCATTTGCGAAACACCATCTTCACCGATAGAAACACCTACATGCGATCCAATGAAAATCATCGAGACATCACTATAGCCAGCCATACGAATCTGATCGAATGCTCGAGAAAAAAAAGCTCCGAATGTAAAAATGAAAGGTATCGCCCCACGTCTTGCCATGCCAGTTGCGACCGAAACCATATTTTGTTCAGCAATAAACATTTCTAGAAATCTCTCTGGGTATATCTTTCCAAAATCTTCGCTTGAAGTAGAGTTACTCACCTCTGCATCAAGAACCACGATCCGCTCATCATATTTCCCCATACGAGCAAGAGTCTTTCCACACACTCTCCGAGGGGCCATTCGTAAGCCTTTAGTAAAAGTTTCTTGTTGATATTCTGAAAGATCAACAAGAATCTCTCTCTTTTCATATTCTTCAGGTTTCGGAAGTTTCAAAAAAAAGTCCTCTTTCCTATCATCAATTTCTTCCAAAGCCCGCTTTGCTTCATCATCATTAAGCGCTTTTCCATGCCAATTATTTTTATTTTCTAGAAAAGAAATTCCCTTTCCTTTCAAAGTTTTCATAAGTATTGCACATGGTTTTTTCTTTTCTCTTGCAAGTTCGTAAGCATTCTCAATTTGTTCTGGAGAATGTCCATCTTCCACATTTACAACATTCCAACCAAATGCTTCAAATTTTTTTCCTATCACACTAAGATTCCAGCCATCTACAGTTTCTCCACGTTGACCAAGACGATTCACATCCACAATAGCCACGAGATTATCAAGTTTGTAATGAGAAGCTATCATCGCTGATTCCCAAACTGAACCTTCAGTCAATTCACTATCCCCCAAGAGAACAAACACACGAGGAATATTCTGATTTTCCTTAAAAAATTTTTTTACATAAAGTGCTTCTCCTACACCAATACCAATACCTTGCCCAAGAGATCCAGTGGGAACCTCCGTAAAAGGAAATCTTCTTGTGGGATGCCCTTCAAGAACACTTTCGAATGTTCGGAATGTTTTGAGATCTTCCACATTCACACCACCAGCCATAGCCCAAAGTGAATAAAATAATGGCGAAGCATGTCCTTTTGAAAAGATTAATCGGTCATTATCTATACGCTCAGGATTTTCTAGTTCGTAACGAAAAAAATGCTTCTTGGAAAACATCAAAACCACCATAGCTTCTACAGCGCTAAGAGATGATGTTAGGTGTCCTGAACCCGCAATAGTTGTCATTTTTACGCACCAATTTCGAATTTTACGTGAAATTTCTTCAATTTTTTGAATATCCATATTTTCTCTGTATTTTTAAACCTTCCCTTTATGAAACTATCCTCATCAAACTCTTTCTATCATGAAATTTTCAAATTTTTACCTCCCCTTTTTTAAAAAATTATTTTTCACGATTTGCCAAAACAATTTTATAAACACGATCTTTTCTGCGAAGCTTTTCTTTTGAAGGAAAGCTTATAAGCCCACCCTTTTCTACGCTATTTCTTTTCTCACCATTATCAATTCTTAATTCTTGAATCTTTATACGAAGTATTCCTGTAGTTTCTCCGATAACGTATATCTCATCGTCACACGCTAAAGTTCCAGAATCCATTCTCATTTCAGCAATATATATTTTTCCAAAATAATTCGTCACTTCCCCAATATATTCCTTAGACTCCTGAGCCTGTGAACCATAGCTTCCGCTATAAGAACCTAATTCTTGGCCAAGATAATAATTCCCTCGAGAAAGTCCTCGGTTAAAAACTTTCTTCAAATCTTTATAATAATTCTCTATTTTTTCTTGGGTATAGTTACCTTTTTCAATATCTTTAAGAGCTTTTTTATATGTAGAAACTACAATAGAAACATATTCTGGGGAACGCCCCCTTCCTTCAATTTTCAGCACACTCACACCAGCGTCAATAAGTTTATCCAAAAAATCAATAGTACAAATATCAGAAGCGCTCATTACGTAGTGATTATCAATAACGAGTTCCTTTCCCGTTTCCACATCCGTAACTTTATATTGAGCACGACAATTTTGTCGACAAACACCCCGATTAGCAGAAGCATTATCAGTAAAAAGGCTCATATAGCATCTTCCCGATTGCGCTACACAAAGCGCCCCATGAGCGAAAGCTTCTATTTCCATCAATCGCCCCTCATTTCCCATAAGTTGTTCTTCTTGAATTTTTTCGTGAATTGCTTTTATTTGCTCTAATGTAAGTTCACGAGCCAAAACTACTCTATTCGTAAGTGGTGCAAAAAATTTAAGCGCTTCATAATTTGATACAGAAAATTGAACAGAAATATGTGCCGGCATTGAAATTTCTTGTGCGTATTGCAACACAGCAAAGTCAAAAGCAATAACAGCATCCACTCCAAATTCCTTGGCGCTATTAATTATTTTTTTAGCAACTTCCATATCATGATCATAGAGAAGTGTATTTACTGCAATATATGTTTTTACTTTTGCCTTTTTACAGCGTTCTACGATTTTCTCTATATCCTTCAAAGCAAAACTTGCCGAAGAAGATCCTGCTCGCATATTCAGTTGTGTCACACCAAAATACACACTATCAGCCCCTGCCTGGATCGCAACCTCTAAAGATTCAAAGTTTCCAGCCGGCGCCATAATTTCTGCTATTTTTTTCATTTCATTCATATAATAATTCTTAAAAATTCATTCAAGCCTAAAAAGACCCTTTATGCAAGAGATTGTTTTTTAAAATTCTTATTTCAAAGTATGAATCAAATAATTTCTGAAATAAATTCACAAAAATTTTGAGAAATATTAAAGGTCTCTCCGTTTTCTAGTGCGATTTTCAAATTTTTACTGTGATTTCGATGAAAGTTTAACAGAATATCCAGATATTTTGAGAAAATTTTTTAAACTTAAAACCGAAATTCTAGAACTTTAACCAATAAAATTGAAGTGTTTTTGCTTCAAAATGGCTGTATTTAGAATTTTAAATCAGGATATTACTAAGAAATTTCAATCTATACTTTTTGTGCCATTTCAACCAATCGTTGAGAATATCCCCATTCATTATCATACCAAGAAACCACCTTCACAAGATTACCATCCACCACTTTAGTAAGTGCCAAATCAACAATTGATGATCGAGAATCTCCTATAAAATCAGATGAAACTAAAGGTTTGTCAGTAACTCCCAAAATTCCCCGATAACGATTTTCTCTCGAAGCCTCTGTTAAAGCATTATTTATTTCTTCAACTGTAGTGTTTCGTTTCAAGACAAATGTCATATCACTCAAAGATACTACAATAGTAGGAACTCTCATTGAAAGTCCATCAAATTTTCCCGAAAGACTCGGAATAACTTCCGTTGTTGCAATAGCCGCACCCGTAGTTGTGGGAACAATATTAGCCCCAGCAGCTCGAGCTCTTCTCATATCATCATGAGGAGAATCTTGAAGTCTTTGATCAGCAGTATAAGAATGAATAGTTGTCATCATAGCTTTTTCTATACCAAAGATTCTTTCTATCACTTCTACTACTGGAGTAATGCAATTTGTTGTGCAAGATGCATTAGAAAAAAAATCCCCCTCTTGAAATATCGACTCATCACTTACTCCCAAAATAGCCGTTGGGACTTCGCCTCCTTTAGAAGGAGCTGAAAGAATTACTTTTTTTGCTCCAGCATCAAGATGCATTTTTGCATCATCATGTTTTACAAATTTTCCAGTACACTCCAAAACAACATCCACATCAAGATCTCTCCATGGGAGATTCTTTGGATCTGATTCACAAAAAACCGGAAATTGAACACCATTTACAACAAGAGTTTTTTCTTTGCTTGAAATTTCTCTTTCGTATCTTCCGTACGCCGTATCATATTTAAGAAGATGTGCCAAAGACGAGACATCTGCCAAATCATTTATAGCAACAACTTTAATATCATTTTTAGAAAGTGCAATTTTAAATGCAGCTCGACCAATTCGTCCAAACCCATTTATAGCTATTTTTTTCATATTTATTTTTAGATTATTTATATTTATTCCATAGAAAACATTCGCATTTTTTTCTCAACAGCTTCTTGCATGGTGTCTCGAGCATCTCCAAGGATTTGACGCAAGTCCGTATTTAATTTTATTTCTTTTTGAAATGCCCGAGAAAGACTCCCTGCAAAAGCTACTCTAGAGTTAGTATCCACATTAAAACAAGAAACTCCTCGAGAAACGACTTCGTGAACACGATCTTTTTCCCAATCAGAAGCGCCGTGCATAACAATAGGAATATTTATTTTTTCAACGATACGACTTAATCGATCATAATCAGGCGTTACTCGTTCTCTAGCCAATCCATGAGCATTCCCAATAGCAACGGCAAGAGTATTTACTCCCGTTCTTGCCACAAAGTCTCTCGCCTGATCAGGATCTGTCATATATTTATCCCAATCTATTTCAATATCTTTCATTTCACTAGAATAAGGAACTGAACCGAGTTCTCCTTGAACAGAGGCTCCTCGATTATGTCCCATACGAACAACTTCAGCAGTAAGGCGAATATTCTCTTCATAGTCTCTTCGAGACCCGTCAAACATAACGGAGGGAAGTCCCATTTCCAAACATCGTTGAATTACTTTTATATTTTTTCCATGATCCAAATGGATACCCACTCGAACATCAGGATAATACCATTCACTAAGATTTTTAATTGTATAAAAAATTGCACGCCCCCCAATATACCTCATAGTACTTTCTGTAAACTGAAGAATGACCGGGACTCTTATTTTCTTTGCAGCCAACAAAACAGCGTGTGTTGTTTCTAAATTCATAACATTAAAAGCCCCAACAGCATATCTTTCCCGACGAGCTTCCACAAGCATATCTGCAACATTCTCTATCATACTATTTTTATTCCAAAATTATATCTTCATTTTACCATTTACTAGAAAAATTTCAAAATATCCATTTTTTTTCTTATGAAAAAATAATTTGTAAATCTTTAGCCGTAACGAAAAGCTCTTCCCCTTCATTCATACTCCGAGAAATTATAGCGTCTACAATAAAAGCTTCTACCGAATCAGTTATATATCTTCGAATAGATCGGGCTCCAAACGAAGCTTCATAGCCATGAGTAACTATAAGTTGAGCAATGTCTGTGTCAAAAGAAACTCGTATATGTTTATTTTTCCAGACATTTTGAGCAAATTCCTTTAAAAGTATTTCAGTAACCTGCAAAAGCTCTTCTTGAGAAAGCGGAAAAAAGAAAATAACATCATCAAAACGATTGAGAAATTCTACCCGAAAAGTTCCTTCATTCACCATTGCGCTTAAAACCTTTTTTTCTATTTCCTCAACATTTCCATCAGGATTTTTTTCATAATATTCTTTTATCAAAACAGATCCAGCATTAGATGTGGCAATAATAATAAGATTATTAAAACGAACCTTCGAACCAAATGCATCCGTAAAAAAACCCTCATCCAAAATCTGTAAGAAAATATCCAAAACCCTGCGATCAGCTTTTTCTAATTCATCCAAGAGAAGAACTCCGTAAGGGTTATCTCGAACGAGAGAAGCTAATTTTCCTGTCATTTCCATTTCTCTCGAACCAATAAGATCTCCCAAAGAAGAGGGCAATTGAAACTCACTCATATCCAAACGTACCATACGAGCATCTCCTCCAAAATAAGTAGTTGCGAGCACTTTAGCCATCTCTGTTTTTCCTACTCCAGTAGGTCCAAGAAAAAGAAAAGATCCTATAGGACGAAATGACTCCTCAACACCACTTCGTGCTTTTCGAAGAGATTTCGCCAACTGCGAAACCGCATGTTTTTGTCCTACTATGCGCTGAGCCATAAGGACTTCCAAATCAGTAAGTTTTTCTCGCTCTTGTTCTGATATAGCTCCGATAGGTATTCCCGTTTTAAGAGTAATATATTCATTCACAGCGTGAGAATCAATTCTTCCTCCCTTGGGATGGTTCGATCTATAAATAAGGACTTCTTTAGCAAGATCCAATGCTCGTTCAGGAAGAGGAACTCCAGAATTAAATCTTCCTGATTGACTTACAATGTATCGAAAGGCTTTTACCGTAAAAACAATTTCTTTCTCTTCGAGCTGAGTAAACTCGTCCAAAAGAATATCTATAGCGGTTTCTTCAGAAATTTCTTCCACATCAATACGTTCCATATGTTTAACGATGGAACTATTTCTTTCTATGTAAGAATGAAAACCCTCTTCAGAAACAGTAGCGATAAGACGAAAACTTCCCAGAGGAAGAAATTTTTCTAACGTGGGAGTAATGTCAGGATTTCCATTTTTTATAGCACCTTCACCAATATAGTTTTCAAGATTATCTATAACAAGAATAACATTGCCCGCAAATGCGGCTTGAGCAAAAAGATGTTCAATATAAGTCGCGACAGATCCCATCTGAGATCCCAAAGAAAAAATTTGTTCCATGTTGGGGCGAAGAATTCTTACGTCTCGAAAAGATCCCTCAAGCACCCTCTCATGTATATATTTAGCAAACCAATTCACGATTGTTTTTCGTCCCGATCCAGATCTTCCTACAAGAAGAGCATTATCTTGATCCGATCTTGAAAGAATAAGCGTCAAAACTTCAAGATTTCTCTTATGAGAGCATACTCGCATAGAAGAAAATTCCCCAGATAAAGAAAAAATAACATCTTCACTCACATCATCGAGTTGAGGTGTGTATCCAAATTTCCATTGTCTTCCTATCGGTTGAATACGAAAAAGCTGACTTTTAGTCCAAAATAAAGATTTTCGAAATTTTTCATCAGCCAAAGAAGTTTCCCAATCAAGAGCTTTTACAAAATTTTCCCAACGAACATTTTTCGTTTCCAAAAAAGCAATAATTGATTTCTTAGAAAGAAGATCCTCTTTTTTTATTTCAGAACGATCTATATCCACTCTCGCCAATACTCGTGAAAATACTGGGAATTCGTATAGGTCAGCAAGATCCATTCTCGAAAAAAACACCTTCTTTGATTGAAAAAAACAAAATAAAGAAAAAAGAAAAACAAAAAACGTTACAAAGAAAAGTAAGAAAAAAGTTTCAAAGAGAAATCCCAAAGGAAGACCAACTAAAAGCAAAAAGGGTGCGCTTAGCCAAATGAAAAGTAGAATAGAACCAATACAGAAAATAAAAAATTCCCAAACAATTGTAAATATAATTACTGAGAATCGAACAATTAATCCGATAAATCGAGAAAAAATATTTTCTATAAATCTTCGCATTGATCTCAAGGGAGCAAGACCTCTCCATGTTTTGGGGGTTATGTCTTTTCTCCATGGAGAAAAGAGTGTTTTCAAGAGATCCTTCGTAGAAAAAAAATCCCATCCGTGTTCAAGATAATTTCTCCAAACACGGAAAAAGCTTTTTAATCCATCATGATAATACCACAAAAAAAATTCCATATATTTTTATTTTTTTCGAAACTTTTTCTTTTTTATAAATCAAAAACATCTACTGGGAAATATTCTCTTTTTCCATTTTCTTCCGCACTTTCAAAAAGTGTTACAGTAGAAACAGAAACGGGAATATGAATTTTTTTTTCAAAAAAATAATCTTCTTCACCTAAATCACTCCTATTTTTTATGCGACGAAATCGTCCCAGTGTTACGTGTGAACAAAAACGTTTTTTTTCTATTTTCGCAAATGAATTTAATTCTTTTGCTAATCTATCATGTAATTTACTTAATTCATCAGATTCTTCACCCCAAGCGCGAATTGATTTAGGATTGTTCTTGTCCGGACCAGATGAAATTTTTTCTAAAAAAATATCAAACACCTCCATTCCCTCAACAGCGCGAAGGATTCCCTCACTTATATGAGGAAGATATTCATCATCTACATTTCCCAAAAAAAGCAATGTAATATATCTTTGTTGGGCCTCTGTCCAAAAAACTTGAAAAGAAGAAAATTCTTTAAGATTTCTCTCTATTACAGCATTTGCTCTTCCATCTATTTGTATCCCTATAAAAAGTTTTCGTACCATACTTCCATCTTAGTCTTTTCTTAGAGTATACACAATATTTACGATTTTTCAAAAAAATTTTTCATCTTTCTCTATACTCTTAAAATTTTGACAAAAGACTCTATTTGGATAAAAGTTAGTATAGAACTATTGTCAATCTCTTTTCGTAAATGAAATCTTTATCGAATTTGCAGTGAAAATTTGAAAATTGCAATAGAAAATGGAAATTGGTAACAGTCCACCAGTATATATTTTCAAAAAATATTTCTACTTCTTCACAAAAAATTATATGCCAGAAAAATCATCCTCCTCATCCCCTATTATCGGCCTCGCATTAGGAAGTGGAGGAACGAGAGGTTTAGCCCATATTGGAGTTCTTAAGATTTTAGAAGAAAATAATATTCCTATTCATTGCATAGCAGGGTCTAGTATTGGCTCTATGATAGGAGGATATTATGCATCAGGATTGTCTGTGTCTGAAATAGAATCTCTTGCTTCTGGAACAAATTGGAGAAAGCTCCTTTCTGTACTTTTCGATCCCAATCTTCGGCATGGACTTCTTAATGGAGGGAAAGTTGAAAGTTTTCTCAACGATACCCTCAAAGAAAAAACTATAGAAAAATGCCGAATTCCTTTTACTGCCGTAGCTACTGATTTAAAAACTGGAGAATGTGTTCTTCTTAATAAGGGTGCTATGGCATCGGCTATTAAAGCAAGTATGTCCATTCCTCTTGTATTCAAACCAACAGAAAAAGAAGGGAAAATTCTTGCTGATGGAGGATTATCTTCTCCTGTACCAGCGAGAATCGTACGGGGTATGGGAGCTGATATTGTTATTGCTGTCAATTTAGACAAGCATTACTTAAATATACAATGGAAACCTGGTTGGTACGATATAGCTAATGATTCCCTTCGTATTCTTCGGCATCATTTAGCGCTTCTTAATTCAGAAAGTGCTGATATCACCATAGAAATTAATCTTGAAAAAAATCGATGGTATACATTTGTTAATGGTCAGGATAAAATTCTTTTCGGGGAAAAAGCAACAAAAAACATACTTCCCCAACTCAAAAAGTTAATAAAAGAAAAAACCATTTCAAAAGATAAACACGAGATTTTTTAAATAATTTTATCTTGTCAAACACAAAAAAGCCATTCACAATGATTTTATGAAATCTGAATTACAATATTTTGCTGATGTGGCTGTTTTTGCTAAAATTTTTGGTATACAAAAATATATTTTCTTTACCTATACTTGCGACAAAAATATTCAGTGTGGGGATTATGTGCAAATTCCTTTTAGTCGAAGAATTCTTTCCGGAATTGTTGTTTCTCTTCACAAAAAACAGCCAGAAGAAAGAAAGTACCGAGCCATTAGAAAAGTTCTTCAAAAAAATATGCTTACAAAAAAGCAAATTCAGCTTGCACGTTTCTTTTCAGAAGAATATCTCACCCCTCCTGAAAAAATCTTCCGATCTTTTCTTCTTCCCAAAAAACCAAAAAAACCTGAAAAAGAATCTCTTTCTCATCTTCCTCTCAGACAGCTTTATCTTCCAAAAAATTATCTCGAGGTTGAAACTTCCTTCCTTGATCTTTTTCAAAAGAAAAGGCATTCACTCCTTATAAGTCCTCCTAGTGAAGAAAGATTACAAGCTATTTTCTTCGCATTACGAGAAAAAACAAAACCTGAAAAACAACATCTTATACTTTTTCCAGATAAAGCATCTCTTTTTTTTGCCGAATCTTTCATAAAAAAATTTTTGGATCCAAAAACATTCGTGATTTTTCATGGATCTCTCACTCCAAGAAAGAAATTTTTCGCCCTTACTTCAATAAAAGAAAAAAAAGAAATTCGATTCATACTTGGAACCAAAAGCGCTCTTTTCTGTCCTTTTAGAAATCTCGGTTTTATTATCTTGGAAGAAGAACAAAGATCTTCTCATAAACAAAGAGAAATAACACCTCGTTATGACACAAAAAGAGTTGTTCGAAAACTTGCCGATATCTATTCTGCTCAACTTCTTTTTACAAGCACTACTATAAGCATCTCTTCCCTTTTCCTTGCAAAAAAAGAAAAATGGCTCATCCAAAAAATTCAAACGAGATTTATACCATCTCTTCACGTCACGTACCCAAGAAAAATTCTTCAAAAGAAATATTATACAAAAAATAAAAAGATTCCTTTTGGATCAGTTCATATTTCCAATGACCTTAAAAATACTATTCAAAGAACTCTTGAAAAAAAACGTAATTTCTTCCTCCTTGTTTCTCGACGAGGAATGGGAGCTCTTAATGTTTGTAATCAATGTAAGAACATACTCTCTTGTCCAAAGTGCGATCATGCTCTTATAGCACGTTCTAATGGAACTTATTATTGCGGTCATTGTTCCTACACTTTAGATATATTTGCTCATTGTCCTTCCTGTCATGAAATGGAATTTACTCGAAAAATCGAAGGAACTCAAACAGTAGAAAAGCTCATAAAACAACAGTTTCCTCACGCTTCAATCATGCGAATTGATTCAGATATAAAGAATTTAGAAAGAACGGATGATTTTTTCTCAAAAAATGACATTATTATAGGAACACCCACAGCCATCTATCGATATTTTGGAAAAAGAATAGGAGGATCCGGCGTTATTGATACAGATTCTTTCTGGAAATGGCCTGATTATCTTGCGGAAGAAAATGCTTTCCACCTTTTTTCTCACCTGGCCGAAAAATCACTCACATTCACACTTCAAACATACCAACCTCATCACCGAGTCATTAAAGCGCTCCTTTCTCAAGAAGGAAAAGATTCTTTCGAAACAGAACTTCTCGAAGAACGTCGTGTTTTACAATACCCTCCCTTTGCAAAAAGAATAACACTCTTAGGCAAACATAATGATACTACGCTTCTCCTTAAACAATCTGATTTTATTCGAAAAATTTTTTCAAAATATTCATCAGATATTCTAAATCTTGGAGAATCTTTTATTCCTATTCAAAAAAAAGATCTCCATTTTCAGCACCTTGCTCTTGTTCTAAAAATTTTTACTATTTGGACAAATCCTCTTGAAAAGGAAATCATAAAAGATCTTCAATCACTTCCTATCAATTGGGTCTCAGATATTGATTCTGAAGGAATTGTATGAGATAATCCCCTTATACTAAGGTTTTTATAAAATAATTTCCTTACACAAGTTTATTTTATTTTTTCTTCAATAATACTATCCCTTTTATGCGTATGAAAAATACTACTCTTCCCCTCACATTCTATCCTCATCCCGTACTCGAAACGACGGGAACCAAAATATCCACTTCAGATCTGGAAAGTATGCGTCAGCTTGCAAAAGAAATGACGAAAACTATGTACGAATCTAAGGGTGTGGGTCTTGCGGCCCAACAAATAGGAAAAGCTTTACAAATATGCGTCATTGACGTTGATGGAAACCTCCATACACTCATTAATCCAAAAATCACATCTTTCTCCCGAAATATGCACACCGATGATGAAGGGTGTCTGAGTATTCCTCGAAAATTTTTTCCCATCGAACGTCATTGGAAAGTAACGGTTCGCTATACCGATGAAGAAGGTGTTGAACGAAAAATGCGAGCATCTGGACTCTTGGCCCGAGCCGTCCAACACGAACTTGATCATCTTAATGGAATTATTATTCTTGACCGCTATCATGAACAAAATAAAAAACGATAAATTATCTTTGCGAATAGGTTTTTTTGGCACTCCAGAATTTTCAAACATACTTCTCAAAGCCCTTGTTAAAGCTGGTCATCTTCCTGTTGTCATCGTTACTAAACCAGATGCACTTGTTGGAAGAAAAAAAATACTTACTTCAAGTATTGTTAAGCAAAATGCTCAATCCTTAAACATACCCACACTTACTCCAAAAAAATTAGATGCTGATTTTTTTTCCCTCTATTCTTCCTTTCAAACAGATATAGCCATTGTTTGTGCCTACGGAAAAATATTTCCCAAAGAACTTCTTTCTCTTCCCAAAAAAGGATGTCTCAATATACATGCATCCCTTCTTCCTTTCTATAGAGGCGCTTCTCCTATTCAAAATGCAATTTTAGATGGAAAAACAGAAACAGGCATAACTCTCATGATTATGGAGCCAGGTCTCGATACAGGACCCATACTTAAAAGTAAAAGTATTCTTATTGAGAAAAATGATACAACCGAAACACTTACCCCAAAACTTGCTTATTTAGGATCGGAGCTCGTCTTAGAGATATTGCCCGATTGGATAAAAAACTGTATTGAGCCAAAGAAGCAAGATGATAAATTAGCTACCTACTGCAAAATAATACACAAAGAAGACGGCCATATTAACTGGAATCAAACGGCAGATTCCGTGTATAATACCTTTAGAGCATTCACTCCTTGGCCGGGAATTCATGCTTTCCTAAAAATAAAAGATAAATCTTTACGTATAAAATTTCTTGACATTACTACCGATAGTATAACTATTCATTCCAATCCTCCTGGAACAATACAACAGTTCGAAAAAAAACTTTTCGTTGTTACCGGGGATAGAAAAAGTATTATCATAAAAAAAATTCAAGTTGAAGGGAAAAACCCTATTTCCTCAGATTTATTTCTTTCTGGCTATAGGAATACACTAAATACTCTTCTTTTTTAAAAAATAATTCTAAAAAATTAAAATATGTCCGCCCCTCAAAAAAATAATGAAGCTTATGTTCTTCTTGTGGGAGTTATCCTTATTGCAATAACACTCATTTTTTCTTTTGGTATTCCTCGCTTCTCTCAAGAAAAGATTACTGATCCAAAAGGAGAAGAACCTGTTTATTCTCTTAAAGATATTGAATTTATATCCCTTAAAGAAGCTAATATGCTCTTAGGATCTGGAAATCTAGAAGCTCTTGATCTCCGTTCAGAATCTGATTTTTATAGAGAACATCTTATTAATTCAATCAATCTCACTCAAAATGAAATTACGAAATACATAGAAACACTTCGCTCCAAAAATGAAACAAAAAAAGTTATTCTTTTAGTAACTTATGCTGAGAAATCAGAAAGCCTCTCCGTTATTACTAAATATTTCACAACAGCACTACCAGGTATAAAAGTTTTTTCACTCTCTGGCGGTTTTGAAGCTTGGAAAAATGCCTCCTACCCTACTCTTCGCGCAGGTGACCCTACAAATCCTATAGATCAAACGAAAGTTGAATATATAAAATCTTCAGAAATACTTACCTTTATTACTTCGAAAACAAATATTCTCACTATCGATGTGCGTAATCCCTCTGATTATACAAAAGATCATCTTGATATCACCAAAAATATCCCTCTTCAAAAACTTGAAATTGAAAAAGATTCTCTTTCTCGAGGACAAACTATTGTTGTTTTTGGATCCAATGCTTTAGAAAGTTTTCAGGCAGGTGTTCGTCTTTTTGATATGGGATTTTTTCAAGTTTATACACTTGATGGTGGATATGATGATATTATAGCTTCTATCTCTCCAACTGACATTCCTCCAGAAAAAGCAAAATAAAGATTTCTGTAAAATCGAAAAGTACTCTCAAAAAATAAGTATCTTTTTAAGTAAAATAAAAGACTTCGAAACAAAATTTATCTAAAGAAAGTCACCACTTTCTCTATTATTTTTATTCTCTTTAAAAATTTTCAAAAAGACAGAAAGATTTTAAAAATTTACGAACGAAATTTTATAATCCTTACTAAAAACACATTTGTATTTTTTTGAATGTCTAAAAAAGATCCTAAGTCTCACAACTAAATTCAGACCATGCTTTTAGTTTTTCTCCAATCGTATTACCCGAGAGAGGTAGTAAATAAAGAAGAACAGTATTTATAATAACCCAAGCCAAAAGAACAATCGCAAAGCCTACAAGAGCACTCCAGATAGTTTTTTTTGCAGCTCCTATTATTGATTGATTCCCTCCCGAAACAATATAGGTAATACCTCCAACAACAAGCATAAGAAAGCCAATAATTGCGAATACCATCAAAACATAATCAACGATATTATCAACTCCCACGACGAGATGGCATAAATTGCACATATCTGAATGTTTTGAAGTAGCTCCACAAGGAACTAATCCCTCACCCTCCCCTGTCGGAGCGGCCTTTGAAATCACAGGGATGCTAAAAATCAAACCAAAAATAAAAACGAGTAGCATTTTTTTTAATATTTTTTTTCTCATAGAAAACCTATTATATATAATCTGTGTATTCAATTTTTTCTTTCTAAAAGAATATATTTCGCATTATACTTTTTTGCAAAAATTTTATTTCACTGAAAATTTCATAACTTCTTCTACAAGTTTTTTCTTTGAAACAAAAGCTCCTGCACAATATTGATCAGCTGCTCCATAATAAATATAAATTTTTTCTTCAGATTCCACTGAACCACAAGCAAAAACTGTTCCAGGTCGATATCCTTGATGTTCATATTCCTCTTCTGGCTCAAGGATAGGATAAGGCAATCGATGCGTTATATTCGCATCTCCAGGAAGAACTTCTATAATAGCAGCTCCGATACGGTATTGACTATCATATTTAGATACTCCGTGATAAAGGAGTAACCATTGGGTTCCTTCTTCGTTAAGAGGAAGTAGTGGTCCAGCAATACCAATTTTCAAACTATCCCAAGATTCAGGGCGAACATCCATAAGAATCTCTCCTCCCAAAGGATTTATCTCTTGAGAAATGTCAAGGCTATCTCTATAATCTCCCCAAATACAATCATCAAGCCTATGAAGAAAAATATATTTTCCATAAACTTTTTTGGATAAAAGAGATGCATTCTTATCAAATCTTCCTGCGGGAGAAATAAGTTTAGGTTCTTCCCAAAACCATTTTCGTGAAAGAAAATCATCTTTTGCAATAGAGGTAAATCCAACGCCCGCAGTATCTTGTCCATTAAAAGCTGTATAGCACATATAAATACGATCATCTATCAAAGTAAGTCGTGGATCTTCACAACCAGAAAAACCTTCCTTTTTTTTAATTTCAAAATTTTTCCTTGGTACATAAATAGGATCACTCAAACGCTCTTCGATATGTACATTGTCCGATGATCTCGCATAACCCAATACCGAAGTATCTTCCTCACCCATCGCTCTATACAATATATGTGTTGATCCCTCCAAGCGAATAGCCCCTGGATTCAAAGTATATTTTGTTTCCCATGAATGATCTTTGAGAGGAGAAATAATAGGATTTTGTTCAAAACGCTTACATTTAATCCGTGGTGGATGTTGTTGTAATTGCTCCAAAAGATCTGCTAAATGAACTGAAGCTTCACAACAGCGGGTATCTGCTGCTCCGTAATAAATATGAAGAATATCATCCTGAATAAGTGCTCCAGAAGGAAAAACGATTTGAGGAACTTGTCCATTTAGCTCGTACATTTTTTCTGGGTATAGTATTGGGGAAGGTGTTCGTCCCAAAATTTTTCGAGGATTTTCCCGATCCAATAAAGCTACTTCTACCGTAAAATTTGGTTTGTTTGTTTTGTAATCATAGATATAAGAATGTACGAAAACCCAACCAGCATCAGTTTTTACTGGGGCAGCGCCCACTTCAATATGGTCTCGAAATTTTCTTTGTAAATCCAAAAGATGTTCATCGATATGTTCATACCATTCCTTCCAATATTCATTCGACCACATATCCTCTTCTTTTTCAAATTCAGCTATGGCAATTTTAGCGGGCAATCGATCCGTATCAACACTCAAAACAGCAACAAATTTTCCTCCTATTTTTTCTGGAAATAACGCCATTGCCTTCGCATTAAAAGGTGTTACTAAATGTCTTTCAAAAGTTTTAAGATCTTTCGATATTGCCACTCCTATTTTTATTCCTTCTGGAGTATGGGGGAAATTTGAAAGTGCTGTATAAAAAATATAATATTTACCATCTATATAAGTAACTCGAGGATCTTCACAACCAAAAGAATCCCAAACTTCTTGAGGTTCAATAAGAAGACTTCTTTCTGACAAACAATCTCCATCACCCTTTACATATCCAATAGTAGAAACTTTCATTTCCACTCCATTGTGCGGTTTCAAAACGGATAATGCTCGATAAAAAAAATGTTTTTCCCCATTTCTTTCTACGACACAAGGATTGAATACCGCTTCAGATTCCCATTCGTGATCAATGTCGGGTCCGAGGAGAGGATTATTGGGATGACGTTTAATTCTCATATGCTATAGAAAAATAAATAATAGGCCTCATTAATTTTTTCAAAATGTTTCCTCTATAAGAGTAAGTTCAGGATCTCCATACTGCAAAAGTATTTTCAAAAATTCCTGAAGTGGAGCAGATGCAACGCACGTCACGGTATCAGCACCTCCATAATATACATACAAAATATCTTCTCGCACTATAGCTCCGCATGGATAAATTACACCCGCTTTCCAACCTCCATTTTCATAATCAAGATCTGGCTCTAATATAGGGCGAGAACTTCGACAGATAACACGCTCAGGATGCTCTAAGTCCAAAAGCATGGCCCCTATTTTGTAGCGAAGATCACTTCCTGGCCACTCTTGGCGTCCTGTTACTGCATGGTATATAACCAACCAACCCTCACTTGTTCGAATAGGAGCAGCTCCAAAAGAAAACTTTCCCGCATCCCAAAATCCCTCTCTTGGACTTATTTGGTGAATATTTTGTAAGAAAGTATTTTCTCCATCAAAATCATCAAGGGAATCAACAAAATCCACCAATACATCGGGAAATATTCTATAAAAAACAACATACTTACCATTGATTTTTTCCGGCAAAATCGCCGCGCTTTTTGCAACTTTTCCAGGAGGAGAGATAAGAATAGGGTACTTCCAATTTTCCCAATTTCGATTCAAAAAGTCCTCCATAGGAATTGAAGTTAACGCTATACGAGGAGGTCCCCAACCATTATAGGCTACATATGTCATATAGACAGTATCCTCTATTCTGGTAAGTTTAGGATCTTCACACCCTCCCCAAGCACCTCCTCCAGAAGAATAAGGAGAAAAAAGAGAATCACTCATTTTTAAAACATTTTCGCAGAGGCCTTCATGTACCGTTCTTGGCACATACATTGGTTTTTCTTCCCGTTCAAAAATAGTAACGCCGTCATAACTCAAGGCATATCCCAAAACAGAAACATCTCCTTCTCCAATAGCTCGATAAACAATATGTACACGACCTTCGTCATCACAGAGTGCTGTGGGATTAAAAGCCGCCTTTGTTTCCCACTCATTTTCGTTCTTTGGTAAAAGTATAGGATTTTCAATATGTCGTTGAATCAAAGGCTGTGGGTTTTCTAAAGGCAAAGAAATTTCTTTATGAACAGTTTCTTTGAGCTCTTTTCTTTTGAGAGATTTTTTTTGTTTAGCACCTATCCAATGTTGAAACGCGTACAACTTATTATCCATTCCCCTCCAATAGGAAATAATATGTTCATCATCAAGAAACACCAAAGATATCGGATCTCGAAGTTCAGCATGTCGATCAGAAACAACCCAAAGAGGTTCTTCACTTTGCCAAAGAATTTTTTCTGGTAATTTTCTATCGAAAAGTACTCCATAAATAGCACAATTTTTTGCTTGAAATAGCTCCGTTTCACTATATGCAAAATAAAGAACTAATAAACCTTCCGGGACACGTTTCACATCAGCAACGCGAAGAGTGTTCTTCGTGCTCATAGGGGGAAGTGAAGAGGCGACTCCTTTAGTTTCAAATGTTCGTAAATCAAAAGAAAAGGAAGAAGAAAGAGAATTTTTCCCATGATAGAGAATGTATTGATTTGATTCTTTTATATAAATAAGAGCTCCCGGGGAATGAATATAAGGAAGTATAGATACCGTCTTCCAATGTATCATATCCATGGAGTGGGCAATCCGAAGCTCTGCCCTCCCTGAAGCAAGACTTATATAAGTAAGAGCAAATCGAAGCGTTCTTCCTGAAACATTAAAACAACGAAAATCACGACACAAAGATATATCTTCTTCTTTTTCTTCCAAATCAATAATTACAAGATCTTTTTCCAAAAGAGAAAATCCATCTCCTTTATTCAATTCGCCTTTCAAAAGAAATTTTGTTTTTGATTCTTTCTGTCGAACAAAAAGATACGTTATTCCTTTGGAAAAAAATACCCCGAGAACCGGGAAAAGGGAGTTCTTCAATCCACTCATACTTTTTCTTTTTTTGATTTCATCGTGGATTTTTTATACTAAAAATTATCCACCTTTAATTACAAAATATATATTATTTTTAGTATACACCTAAAAATAAAAAACGACAAAAAATCAATCTTTCTCCGTTTTCTTTTTTCGAAGTTTTTCCATAAGTCGAGAAAAGAAACGTAAATTATGAATAGTGGCCAATTTCGGACCAAGCATTTCTTGAGCACGAAAGAGATGTTGAATATATCCTCGAGAATATCGAGATAAACATGTATGACAATCACAACCCTCTTCTAGTGGCTGAGTATCATCTTGATATTTTTTATTCATTACGGAAAATGTATCATACCAAGAGGAATCTATTTTCGTAGGTTCATTCAAATTTATTTCTTCTTTTTTAAAAAAGAAAATTCTTCCGTGCCTTCCCTCTCTTGTTGGAATAACACAATCAAACATATCCCAACCGGCCAAAAAACATCGGATTATATCAAGAGGAGTCCCCACTCCTAATGCAAATCGAAGTTTATCTTGAGGTAAAATAGAAGCTGTATAGGAAATAATATCACTCAAAAAATTTCCTTGTTCATCAATATGCCTCGCTCCAAATCCATAACCATCAAAATCAAATTCTTGTATTCCCTCCACATTTTTTTTTCTCAAATCTCGATAAGGTCCTCCTTGAATTACTCCGAACAAAAGAGGTATTTTGTCATTTTCCAATGCTCGAAGTCGACATTGTTTTTCATACTCTTCTTTACATCGAAGTGCCCATCGAATACTTCTTTCTACCGCCTTTTCTATTTCTTCTCGGGGAGCCTCATTTGGACGAGGATCATCCAAACAAACCATCATATCAACGCCAAGTTCAAACTGCAAAGCAATAGATTTCTCAGGCGTTAAAAAAAATTTTGAGCCATTTAGAGGGGATCGAAATTCCACGCCATCTTCAGTTACTTTTCCTAAGCCAGAATTTTTATGGATAAGCGAATACACTTGATACCCACCAGAATCTGATAATATAGGACCTTTCCACTTCATAAAGGAATGAATCCCTCCCAAATGCTCCACACGATCACATCCCGGCTGAAGAAGAAGATGATACGTATTTACAACAAGAGCCTCGATCCCCGCTTGTCGAATATCTTCCGACATAAGACCTCGAACAGTCGCCCTTGTTGCATCAGGCATAAAGAACGGCGTCTCAAGCGTACCATTTTTTGTTGAAACAGAAACAAAACGAAGTTTTTTTTCTTCTTCATTTATACTAGTATCCTCTCCTTCTTTCATACCCGCATTTCCTATTAAAAAATTCTTTTTATGGAGCTGTTATTCATTTCTTTTCCTCAAAAAATTTTCATTTTTAAAAATTATAAAGAAATGTTTTTGAAGTTTAGACGAAAGTATGGAATTTTACCAGTGAGATTATAAGAACTTTTTTTGGCAAGAATACCATCAAATTTTTATCATAAATAATCTAAAAATCTATAGAATATCTATGCGTATTTCTTTTAAGATAAAAACTTCAAGTAAAAGAAAAAGCTATTTTGAGATAACTCAGAAATAAAAAGGATTTTTTAAAATATACCCATATAAATTTCAGAATCATCCAAGGTGAAATCGATATTTTTTTCAACATAAACATCTTTTCCTGTAAATGATTTTTCTGAAAGAAGAATAATTTTTGAATTTTCTTGATAAGCTCTCGGCATAAAGCGGATAGAAAATACTATTTCTCTCGCATTCTCATACACACCAGTACCAGCACGGATCATACCCAAATCCCATTCAATCTTTCTTCTTCGTTCATCATACGTGACAGCTTCCGTTTCTGTTCCTGATACAAAGTTATTCCATTCAGAAACAGAAGGTATGAAAAGAGAAAATTTTCCATTTGTAACGTCATTATACGGATTTTCTAAACGAAGCTTCACATTATAAACAACTTCTTCATCCTTTCTAAAACGAACTTGATTAAAAGGAGTTCCTGTTGAAGCTTGTGTTATTTCTACATCAATCCCCACGAATGTTTGCATTTTTACAATCTGTTCAGCTCTTCCTGCTACATTTTTAAGACCCAATCGACTCAAAGCATCAGGACTATCCGCTACCACGCGCAAAGTAGAAAAGAAATTTCTATCTTTTGTTCCCGTTATTTCAAAATAATTTCGAACAGGAATTGAGAAGTTAATCTTTCCCGTCTCTCCCAAAGAAAGATCTTTAAGCTCCGGAATATCAGAAGCCCTCCATGTTATCGTTCGCGTTTCCTTATTCCAATTTCCCTTTTCTATAGCAAGTTTATCATAATCCCAGATATCCCCCTCAAAAACAAGTTGGACAATACCGCTTGGCAAAGCAATATCACCCGTATTCGCATACGTTATAGAAAGAGGAACTTCTTGTCCTACAGAAACAATGTTTCCCGCAACCCCCACAGAAAGAGATGTACTTAATAAAGAAGTTGTTATTACTGTAGTGGCTTCTTTTGCTGTAAAGGCAAAAAATGAACCATCCCCCTGAACATACCCTAACTTCGAAGCTATAACCCCTTTCGATCCAGCTTCTTGATAATAAGCTCCCCACATTCGCACAGTACCAGAATCACCCGGATTTAATGTTCCAAGATTCCAAATAAGTTGAGAAATATTTTCTTTTGCAGTTTCAGGTTCTGCTTTTTCAAAATGAAAACCTTGAGAAACATCCGTTACTATCTGTGCATTATAGATAGCATTTTTAGTATTATTGGAATAGTTGATTTGATACTCCGATTTTTCTCCCGGAGTAACTTCCAAAATACCGACTATGTCCAAAGAAACACTTGAGTCTTGAAGGATTGTAGAAAGTTGGGATCGTTTTTCAAATTGACCATTTTCTCTTCCCGTTTCGTATTTTGCAAAAAAATCCATATAAAGAACATCCCCCTCAGATCCAGCGAATTTTCCTTTTATTTCGGAAGAGAAGCTTTCTCCTGGAGAAAGATTTCCTATCGAGATAGTGCCCTTTTGTGCAGATTCTCGTGTAGTAAAAATATTAGCCTTTGGTTCAAATCCAGAAGGAAATTGAACGACGAGAGATGTATTTTTCAAACTTATCCCATTTTCATTTTTCAAAAAAATACGGTAAGCCACATCCAAACCAGCTGAAACCTCTTGAGGACCTTCTATAGTTAAGATCACTTTTTTTTCATTGAAAGAAATTTTTCGATACACACCAAAAAGAACTGATCCTATAGCGATACTCCCGATACAGGCAATCCCCAAAAATGCAAGAAGAAGAATTTTTTTTCTTTTTTTCTTAGATTGATTCTCTCGTTCATCCGCCAAAAGCACAGACTCATCATGCTTAATATCTTCTTCTTCATTCCTAAGAGAGTTTTCTTTCAAAGAATCATCTACATTATACTGACTTGAACGACGAAGCTCTTCTTTTGCTTCAAAGTCTTCTTTTGAGAATTTTCTTTCCAAATCATTAAGTCCCATACTATATGTATATCATTATTATTCCATATTTCTCATAGAAACCGCTGTTTGTATACGAGTATTTTGAGCATCGTAAGAAGGAAGTATCATTCGAATACGAACAAACAATGTTGTATAGTTTGAATAGTTGGCTGGCGGAGATGAACCACCACCACTAACAGTATCAGGACCCACATCAAATCGTCCAATGGTTACATCGGAAACGAGAGTTATTGCGGAACCTAAATTGGTATCCACCTTGCACTCATCCCTCTCTGATGTTTTTCTTTTCATCTTAAAAGATTTATCAGCACCATTATCTAACATATATTCAACACAAAGTTTCTGAGAATAATCATAAATTCTAATTGCGCTAGCATCGCCTCCCCCCCCCGTTATAATATTTACCAAAGTACCACTTCTAACTGATTTCGCTAACGAATCCAAAGCAATCTGTGCATTTTCATGATTTTTTCTTATTTTATCAAACTTCATACGAGTTTGTGTCATATTGGCAAAAATATCTACCGTTGAAACCATGATGATAGAAAAAACAGCCATGGTTACCACGATCTCCAGCATCGACATTCCAGAACGAAAACTTTCTTTTTTTCGAAAAAAAAGAGAAGTTCTTCCTGAAAAATTTTTAGAAAAATATTTCATATAGAGTATTAGTAAAGTTCTACCTTTGAATAAACACATTTATTTGCCGCATTACAATTAGAGTCAGACGCCGGAAAGGTCTCTCCCCAAATGACATAACTCTTTACTGTTTTAGATGTTCCACTATCACTTATGCTTATTTTTCTTTTAAACTTTGTCACTTCTCCTCCAAGATCATCTCTTTGCGTGAAAAGTCCTAAATCTCCATTAGTAAAAACGTAGTTAAAGGTAGCCTTATCCAAAGTAAAATCCTTTTTTTGAATATATGAATCCTTACCATAAAAAATATAATCTCCATTAGATGGTAAGGATAGTGGGCTATTAGTAGGATTACTATGATAATTTCGTACAAATTCGATTCCTTCTTGCGCAAGAGCTACAGCTGTTGTTTGATCACGGATTTCAAACATCTCTTTTACATTATTAGAAAACAACGTTGAAACAGCGAGAAGTCCTATAGAAAGAATTCCTATAGAGATAACCACCTCTACAAGAGAAAATGCTTTTTTGAAAACAAATAATGTCTTATACTTTTTCATATAATTATGGACAATCCGATAAACCATCTTCCACAATATCCCCACTTACAGAGACCGTCACACCAGCACATTTACTTCCCCTTTTTAAGGTATATATTACTCCTCCTCCTGTGATTACTTCTCCATGTGGAACTGAAAAAATCAATTCACCCACTCCATCTCTAAAGAAAACCCCATTCTTTAATGCTTTTGGATTGTAAGGAGCGTAAGTGTTAAAACCAGAACAAGCGTCTGTCGGAGAGTTTTTAGATCTAAAAGAAAAAGTATATGAAGTAAAAGAAGCCACAATTGGATTCAAACGAAATTCACAAGCATAACCACCGCCAGTTGGAATAGTTCCGTTGAGAGCTGAGCGTTTGAGTGATCGAAGATCCGTTGCAAATTCTCTCGCTGCAGATTGTACAACGCCTGAATCTCGATCGACACTTACAAGAATAAGAGAAGAAAGAATGCCGATAATAGCTATTACCATCATCATTTCTAAAAGTGTAAACCCTTTTCTTTCTTGTATTTTTATTTTTTTCATACGCTATATTATTTACTATACTTTATTTAGAAAAAAAAGACAAATGGGAAAAATTTAGCAAGAACATCACCAAAAAAGACACTACAAAACATTCCCAAAAAAAGAAAAGGCGCAAAGGGAACTTGCGAAGATAGTGTCTTTCTTTTCAATATTATTTGTCCCACCCCATAAAGTGCTCCTAAGATGAAGGACAAAAGAATAGCTTCCAGCGAATCTGGGCCCAAAAGAAGTCCTATAGTAAAGGCAACGTAGGCATCACCATACCCCATCCAACGCTCTTTGGAAAAAAAACTCAAAGAAAAAAAGAACAAAAAAGCAATCGTCCCAGAAAATAATCCTGAATATAAACGAAAATCCCAAAAAGAAGTTTTTTGTGAAAAAGTAATAAAATCAACAAAAAAGAAGAAAATTATAGTAGAAAATAATAAACCCCAAAGAATACGCATGGGGATTTCATAATGTTTAGCATCGTATAAAACAATTATCAAAGAAAAACTCACGACAAGAAGATAAAAAAAAGTTTCTCCCCAGGAAAACATATCTGTACTCTCAAAAAATTTCCACCCAACAAGAAAAAACAAACATCCCGTCAAAAGCTCCGCCAAAGGATATCTCCATGATATAAGGGATTTGCATCGCCGACATTTTCCTCTAAGGAGAAGAAAGCTTAACAAGGGAATATTATCAAACCATTGAATAAGCCTTCGGCATACCCGACAATACGACCTTCCCAATAAAGTCTCCGCGGAATGAAATCTTACAACAACAACATGAAGAAAACTTCCCACAATAAGCCCAAAAAGAAAAAATAAGAAGAGAAAGGTGATCATTGCTTAATTTCTATACAAATCATTTTGTTTCAATTTTCTCTATTTTATATACTCGTCGAAAAAAATCGACGAGTAAAAAAATCAAGAAAGAACGTATTATGTGTAATAAATCTCTCATTAACAACCAGCCCCAGCAAATGTAACACCTGTTCCATTTGATTGTAAAGTTCCTGTACAAACACCAAATGTGTTGGTCATAGTAACCACGCCACCAGCGACAGCGCCTGCGCTACAAGTAACAGCAGTAGTAACGGATCCATTAGTTATAGGACTAGCGGCTGCAAATGGAGCAACGCCAAGTGCTGGTGTTGCCTTATCACACTCAACCACAGCGGCTGCATTCCAAGAAGACGCAGCTGCTTTAAAAGAAGCTACTTGAGCTCTTGTTCGAGCATTACTTAAACTCACTAATACAATAGAAGCTAGTATTCCAATAATAGCGATAACGATGAGAAGCTCTATAAGAGTAAATCCTTTTATTGTTTTTTTCATACATATCACCTCCCTTCTTTTTTACTTTTTTTAACATCCCCAAGCAACAACCCCTTCTGTTTGGAACCCAGTCTCACATCCACCATCAATATTAGTTGTGTCAAGTGTTCCTGTCCATCCTTCGGAACAATCCGGTTCTCCACTAGCAATAAATGAGACACCCACAGGAAGAGTGATCCCATCCCATGAACCATCCTCGCAATCAATAATAGATGCTGCTACAGCACTTGAAGCCTGCGCTTTAAATTCTGCCACTCGAGCTCTTTCCCTCGCGCTACTCAAGCTTACTAATACAATAGATGCTAAAATCCCAATAATAGCAATAACAATGAGGAGCTCGATAAGGGTAAATCCTTTTTTCATATTTTTTATTATCTTTTATTTATATACGAATCTTCCACAAAAATATTTTTATTTTATCGTCTAAAAGAATATTATACAGTATCCATATTTTTTTTCATATTTTTTATTATCCTTTATTTTTTAATTTATAAAATATTATAACACATTTTTTTTATTGCATTGCTTGTGAAGAAATGCTATACACCGGCAAGAGCACTCCCACCACCATAACAGCGACACCTATACCCAAAGCAACGATAAGAACAGGTTCTATAAGTGAGGTCATATTTCTTGCCATATTATCCGTTTCTTGATCATAGAAAGACGTTACACTTTTGAGCGTATCTTCTGTCTTTCCTGTTTCTTCGCCAATTTCAAGCATTTGTGGCACTATCGTAGGGAAAAGATCTGGACGTTTCCGAAACGCCGTACTAATACTTCCTCCTTTTTTTACTTCATCCCCAGCGGACAAAATAACTTGTTCATATTCACCATTTCCTACGACGCTCGCTACGATCTGAAGAGCGGAAGCAATGGGTATTCCTCCTGAAAGAAGCGTGGCAAAGTTATCTGAAAATCTTGAAATATACATATACTGAAACAATCTCCCAATAACTGGCAATTTTAATTTTACCCTATCCCATTCACGTTTTCCTACAGGAGTTTGGACATAATAATAAGAAGTTCCGATCAAAGCAATAATTGATCCTGCAACGACCCACCAATAGTTCTGAAAGAAATCTCCTGTTGCCATAAGAAGTTCTGTATACCATGGAATTTCTTGACTTCCCATTTCTCTAATAATGGAAGATAGATTTGGTAAAATAAACGTTATCACGAGAAAACCTACGATAATCGCCGCGCTTAGTACAAATCCTGGGTATGTAAGTGCACTTTTTATTTTGGAAGTGAGAGCATAATTTTTCTCAAGATTTCCAGCGATATAAGAAAAAGAACTTTGTAAATGTCCTGAGACTTCTCCTGATTTTATCATACTCACCATAAGGGGAGTAAATACTTTGGGATGACGAGAAAGACTTTCAAAAAGAGGCGTTCCATCTTCTATATCATCTCCCACCTCTTTCATAATCCGACGAAGATATGCATTAGCAACCTGTTTTTCGATTACACGAAAAGAAACGAGTATAGGAACCTTTGCTTCAAGAAGCGTCGTAAGCTGTCGAAACAGCATAACTAATTCTGAAGCCTTTACACCTTCCCATAAATAACTTAATTCGCTCGAAAGACCACCCCGATTAGCCTGTTCCAAAGAAATAACCACAAGTTGATTACTCTGAAGGAGGAGCGTTGCTCCTTTGGCATCATTGGATTCAACGAAACCTGTTTTTGTTTTTCCTTCTTTATCTTTGGCAATAAAACGATATTTCATATATTCATCATACTATTTTTTTATAGAATACGTTATTTATGTTCGCAAAAGCATTTTAATATAATCTTTATTTCTTGCATATGCAAAGGCATTCTCGATGGTAATGAGCCCTTGTTGAGCCAAGGTTGCCAATGACTTATCTAGAGAAATCATTCCTTGATTTAAATTTGTTTCGATAACATTATTTATCTGGAAAGCTTTATTTTCACGAATAAGATTTTCTATAGCACTATTTTTGAACATAATCTCCAGAGCAGGGATTCTTCCTCCATCAATTCTTGGAACCAATCTTTGTGACGTAACCGCAACAAGAACACTTGCGAGCTGAGAACGAATTTGATTTTGCTGATATGCAGGGAAAACATCCACAATACGGTCTATCGTTTGTGAGCTGTCATTTGTGTGGAGCGTAGCAAAAATAAGATGACCTGTTTCTGCGGCCGTCATAACTGTACTTATCGTATCAAGATCTCGGAGCTCTCCCAAAAGAACAACATTTACATCTTCACGAAAAATAGCCTTCAGTGCTTTGGGATAACTTTCCGCATCCTTTCCTACTTCGCGTTGGGAAATAATACAACGATCTTGCTGATGTATAAATTCTATAGGATCTTCTATTGTAATAATGTTTTTATCTTGATTGTGATTTATATGATCAATGATCGCCGCAAGTGTAGTTGATTTCCCATGTCCTACAGGACCCGTAATTAAAACCAGGCCTTGTGAAAATTTACCTACTTCATAAAGCATATCTGGGACATGAAGTTCTTCCAATGTTCGGATATCTTTCATAATAAGTCGCATAACAATACTTGTATATCCTTGCTGATAAAAAGTATTTACACGAAATCGCATTTTTCCTTCAAAATCGTAAGAGAAATCAACCTGTCCATTTTCAGCAAGTTCCTTCTTTTCTCGTTCAGATAAAAGAACGGAAGCAAATGCTTTTGTGTCTTCATCTTTAAGAATTTCACCCTGAGTAATAGAAAAAAGTCTTCCGTCAATACGAAGGGTTGGGTATCTCCCCACAACAAGATGAAGATCAGATGCTCCTTGTTGAGGAACGAGTCGAAATAAATTTTTTATTTTTTGTTCTATGTGCAAACGATCCATATTTTTATATCAATTCTTTGTATCTAAAAGTATACCATACAAATATACTTTACTCGAATTACTCTTGAAAAAGGGTAATATTAACCTTTTCAACAACCTCTGAAGGAGTAAAATGAGATTTTATAAGATAATCACTTGCTCCCATTTCAATTGTTTTTTGTATATTCTCTTTTTCAGAAAGATTCGTAAGCATAATAACTGGAATATTTTTAAATTCTTCTTTTTTCTTCACTATTTCCAATACTTCCATTCCATCCATATACGGCATCATGATATCAAGAAGAAGAATGTCAGGAATATCTCGATTTAATTGATCAAGTGCTTCTCGTCCGTCTTTGGCAAGTGTTACATCATAACCCTCTTTTCGAAGGCGCATACTATAGACATCACTCACGAAAACATCGTCTTCAGCCAAAAGAACCTTTTTCCCTTTTTTCTCATTTTCATCCATAATATTTCTTTCTCATTCTCTGATTAAATAAAAAATTCTTTTCTCTCCGATAGTATCCTCTATTTCTTTTAATTCACTTATCAAATTTCTATCATCCTACATCATCTGACATATCTCCTCCAACGGCAATTTTTCCTTCAGTTACTCTTTCCACTTCAGAAATTGTTGTAAGTCCTTGTAAAGCCTTGAGAAGACCGTCTTGTTTTAAAAACATCATACCTTGTTTGATAGCAAGTTTTTCAATAACATCTTCATTTAAACCAGGCTGAGTCATAGCTATAGTCATTTCATCATCTACATCCAATACCTCATAAATAGCAACACGACCTTTATATCCTGTCTGCCCACAAGCATCACAGCCCGCTCCTTTATAGAAGACAAGATTTTCTAAATCTAATTTATAATCTTCAAGATGATTTTTCTTTAAAGGAGAAAGAATCTTTTTGACTGCTTCATGTATAGTACCTGGGACTTTCTGCTCTTCTTTGCATTGAGGACAAATTCTTCGAACAAGACGTTGTGCGGCCACGACACGAAGAGCGGAAGAAAGAAGAAAACCCTCCATCCCCATATCAATCAAACGAGGAATCGCACCTATTGCTGTATTTGTATGAAGTGTAGAAAAAACAAGATGTCCTGTAAGAGCTGCATGAATAGAAAGTTCTGCAGTTTCCGCATCACGAATCTCTCCTACCATAATAACATTAGGATCTTGGCGAAGAATTGATCGGAGTCCAGCAGCAAATGTATAGCCAATTTCAGGATGTACCTGACTTTGATTTATTCCATCCAATAAATATTCTACAGGATCCTCAAGAGTAACAATATTCGTTGTTTCTTTATTAAGAATTCTTAAGAAAGTATAGAGTGTCGTTGATTTTCCTGAACCTGTCGGTCCTGTAAGAAGGATAATTCCATAAGGATCACGAATTCTTAAAGTAAAGACTTCAGAATTTCTTCCCATAAGTCCAAGCGAGGTCATGTCTCCCAAGCCACTATTTTTATCAAGAACACGCATAACTACTTTTTCACCATCCAAAACAGGAAGGGTTGAGACGCGAAAGTCAATATATTTATCTTTATCACCTATACGAAATCTTCCATCCTGTGGTTTACGCTTTTCATCGATTTTTAAGTTCGACAGAATTTTAATACGTGCCACAACAGCTTTTCCTACTTCTTTAGGAAGAACAAGCGAGGAATGTAAAACACCATCCACACGAAAACGAACACGATATTCTCTATCCACAGGTTCAATATGAATATCACTCGCTTTTCCCTCAATAGCATGCTTACTAATAACATCTACAAGTTTAGCGACTGGGGCATCTTGAAAACTAGAAACAACATTATCCGCATCTGACTCATCTTCTATAATAAGAGATGCTTCATCATCGTCTTTCAAGTTCTGCACAGCCTTTTCCAAAAGTCGTTCTGCTGTTTCGTATTGACCAAGAACATTATCTATGACGGATGCCTTCGCAATCATAACATCAAACTCTATCTTTTCTTTTCTTGCCAGAAACTGAAGTATGCTCAGAGTTTGTACATTTTGAGTATCTTCCATAATAACCCGAACAACATTATCTTGTTGCTCCACAGCGACAACGCGATATTTTCTCGCTGTATCTTCAGGTATAATACGAAGTATATGAGGATTTATCTTTTCAGTTCCATCCCCTGTAAAAACAGCGCCTCCTTGCGTACTTAATTTTGTTGCCACATCTGTTTTTGAAGTATTTTGCTCAAACATTGCTGTATTTTTTTGTTTGAAATAAAAATCGAAAGATTCCCCATTCCCTCTATCGAACGCTTACAAAAGGATTTTCACGACCTCCTTGAAAATCAAGATCTCGTAAACCTTCTACTGGAAAAATTGATTGTTTTTCTCCAAAAGTTTTCATGTCTTCTGAAGATCTAGATTCAAATGAAGCAAAAATCGTATCATCTTTCGCTAATGACTCTTTTGCAAACATAAATCGCAAAGTCACATCAATAGCAACGATATCTTTGAACAATGCCTCATCTCCTTTTTCTTTTTGTAGAGAAGTATCTTTTCCGATAGAAACAGACTTTACCTCGAAGTTTCTTTCGACATCTTGAATACTTTGCAAGAAATTTTTGGCAGATGCATACGTTCCTGTACCCAAAATAGTTACTTCTACATATTTATTTCTAAGGTCATTCGGTATCAAAGGTTCTGCAGGAACTTCGCTTGTTCCCATTGTTGTTGTAACTGGAGCAACTTCTGCTACAGGAAGAACTTCATTTACTGATCCTTTCTCTATTTTAAAATCACTAATAAGAACACCTGATTTTTCTTCAGCTAAAGACAAAGCATGAAGGATTTTGTCTTCCTGTTCAAGATTGGGGAAATAATTCATTACTTTAGTAACGTCATCTTTCTGAGTATTTATAAATTGATCAATTTCCTGAAAAGAAGCTTTTCTTTTCTCCGCACTCACAAATGAGAGAGTAGCTTTATCAAAATTATCTTTTGAAACACCAATATTCTTAAATTCAGGAACGGTCCAAGAAAAAATAGCATAAAACCCTGCTATAACGAGGAGAACAAATGTTAGAATTCGCAACATAAGCGCTAAACTATTTCATTATATTTTTTAATTTGCCTACCAAAAAAACATTTACTATTTACATTACATCGCAGGATTCACTACAGAAGTTACTATTTCTTTAGAAGAATCTTTCGGTTTTTTTTCCATATTTTTATAAACAATTCCTGCTTCAGCAACAAATTCTTGACGCTCTTCCATTTCTTCCATTCCCATAGAAATTATACGTACTGATGCAATTTCTTTGTCTCCTCGAAAAGAAAGAATTTGCCTAGAGATACCTTCCAATTCATTAGAGGCAATTTTTAGAACAACTTCTCCTCTCTCTTTGTCAAATTCGTAATTTCTAATAACAGCATCTGAAACAATAGATCTTTCTAAAGCTCCGAAATGTCCTTTAGTAAGAATTAATTCATTCTCCCAATTTTTAGCAGCTTGAAAACGAAGATAGGTATCATTCGTCGATCGAAGAGCTTCTCCTTCAATACTTTTAGCCAGATTGGCGGTTTTAGTATTAAGCTCTTCAATATTTGCCTGAAGAGATTTATTATAAAAACTTAAACCACCAGAAACTCCCAGAATAAGAATAATAACTCCGATCAAAGAATAAAGACCATAGTCAGCTGCACTTTTTTTATGTCCTTTTTCAAATTCACTTTCCTGATACAAGTTCATGGAATTAGCCATACGTTCTTTATTGTATAAAATTATTTTTTACTTTTTTAATGCTCTATTTTTATAGTATCATATTTTCAGAAAAAACACCCAAGAAAAATTCATTCTTAAATACCCCTCCTATAATCTTCTACCCCTCGAAGAGCCAATCCCACCGCTACAGAAAACGATCCTCCCATTTCTTCCATATACGGTTCTAATTGAGGGTTATATTCTATATTTTTCCAAGGATTTCCAACAAAAACCTGTCGCCCTGTTTTTTCTTTGAAAAAATCTTCTATTCCCCTCATAAGAGAAGTGCCTCCGGATAAAATAATTTTATTTATTTTTCTATGCGCATGTTTTTTTTCATATGAAGTAATAATACGCTGAGCTTCATTTAAAATAATTTCCAGACTCGAAAAAGTCATTGGCATTCCTTTCTTCTTAAAAAGATCTTCGTTTTCTTTTTTTATTCCATCTGCACGAGATTTTGAAATGTTCATCCCATCAGCAATCGTTTCAGTAATTCCTTTTCCACCAGCATCTATAGTTCTACTAATTCGAACAACCCCATCTCGCGCCAAAACAAGATTACATGAATTATATCCAATATCGATAACAAGAACATCTCCTTCCATTCCTCCAGCAAGACTTCGTACCAATGAAAATGATTCTAGCTCTATAGCATGAATTTGATATTGTGCTCTTTTAAAATATGAGCTCATCATAGCAACATCATTCTTAAGAGCTGCTACCAAAAGAACTTCTTGAGTATCTTTCTTGGAAGATTTTTCTTTTTTTTCTTTTTCAAGGGAAGATTCGGGAATTATTCTTTCTTTTTGAGATTCGCTTTTTCTTACCACCTCCCAACTCAAAGCAACGTCTTCCATATCTGTAGGAACGTATTTACTCGCCTCAAATTGCACAGCTTTTTCAAGATCTTTTTCTGACATTTCTGGAAACTCCAAAAGAGCGACTAATCCATTTGATCCTGGAAGTGAAATATACAAACGGTTTGCTTTTATTTTCATCTCACGAAGAAGTGCTCGTATAGCCACATCTACCGTAGGAGAATCACCCGTATCAAGAGAAGGGTCTCTTATTAAAATACTTCCATAATTAAGAAGTTGAACTTTTTGTCCCTCAAAAAGAACCTCGACTGCTTTTATAGAAGAAGTTCCTACATCGATTCCAAGGAAAACATTTTTTCGAAAAAATTTTGAAAACAGCTCCATATTTGTATTTATCTCTTTTTTCTTTCTACGATTATTTTATACTAAAGATATCACACTTTGAAAAACTCGCCAAGCCCACCAAAAACATTGACATTTCAGCGAAAAATCATACAATGAATTTCTATTCATCATTATTTTATACCTTCATGATTCCCTCCTTAAACCGATTTACTTTTCATGCAAAAACAAGTCTTCAAGAAGCAGAGAAGATTGCTTTCGGATGTGGGAAAGCTAAAATATATCCAGAGCACCTTCTTTTGGCAATTTTTTTGCGTCGAGGAAGTGTTGGGGCTTCCGTATTAACCGATATCGGGCTTCAAGAAGATTCCTTTGCTTTTCTTTTTGAAAACACATCCCTTATAAAAAAAACGAAAACAATTTCAAAAAAAACCATTCCTTTATCTGAGTCTCTCAAAGAGATAGTTCTCGCATCTTTTCAATTGGCTAGAAATACCAAAAGCCCTTTCATTGGAACTGAGCATATTGTTCGGGCCATTCTTCGTCACAAAAATAAATCCCCTGTCATTCATTCTATTTTTTCTACAGCCAAAAAACAAAGAAAAGTTCTTCCAAAAAATTCCCGCTTTCAATCTTCGCCTATACCTAATGGTTTTTTTAAACCTTCCGAATTTCCTTTTCGCATACCTCAAGACAATATGAATGAGGAAGAAGAAATTTCAGCTTTAGAAGAATTTTGTATCGATCTCAATGAAAGATCTTCTGATAAACGCGAACTTCCCCTTGTTGGTCGAGAATCTGTACTAAAAAGAATGATTAATATTCTTGGAAGAAAAACAAAAAATAATATTCTTCTTGTAGGAGATCCCGGGGTAGGAAAAACAGCTCTTGTTTCAGGATTAGCTACGTTATTAGCTTGTGATAAAATTCCCCAACTTAAAGGAAAAATTATCCATGAAGTTGATCTAGCAATGATTGTATCAGGTACGAGTTTTCGTGGCGAATTTGAAGCGAGAATAAAAGATATAATTCTTGAAGCCACTCAAGATCCTCGAGTCATTCTTTTTATCGATGAAATACATACCCTTATCGGAACGGGAAATGTTTCAGGATCTCTTGATGCAGCAAATATTCTTAAACCCGCTCTTGCTCGAGGAGATGTGAGATGTATCGGCGCTACGACTTTTTCTGAATATAAAAAACATATAGAAAAAGATAGTGCTCTTGATCGCCGATTTCAACGTGTGATTATAAATGAACCGACTCGTGAAGAAGCTATCGAGATGCTCGATGGAATCAAAGAAAATTTTGAGAAACATCATAAAATAACTTTTACCAAAGAATCCGTTACCACAGCGGTAGATTTAAGCATTCGTCATTTCACCGATCGTTTTCTTCCTGATAAAGCCATTGATCTTTTAGATGAATCAGCTAGCTCAAAACGGTCTCAACTTGGTGATAGTATTAGCCCTCAAGAAAATGACATATTCTCTCTTCGAAAAAATATTGCCGATGCTTTAAAACAGAAAAAGGAATGTATTGAAAAAGAAGAATATGAAGAAGCGATTGAATTAACTGCACGAATTAAACATTTTAAAGAAAAATTATTCGTCCTCAAAGAAGATTTAAAAAACACTGTGCAGAAAAAATTTCCAGAACTTAGTTCAAATGATATAGCCACAACAGTATCAGAAATAACAGGTATTTCTCAAAAGAAAATACTTTCTCAAAAAACAAAAAATATTACTTCTCTTGAACGAGAGCTCAATCGTCACATTATCGGCCAAAAAAAAGCAACTGATAGTATTGCTCGTTCACTTATGCGATCTTTTTGTGGTCTTTCTGATCAAAATAAACCTCTTGGATCTTTTCTTCTTCTTGGTCCCAGTGGCGTTGGAAAGACTTTGACTGGAAAAATTCTTGGACAAGCACTTTTTGATCGTCCTGATGCACTTATAAAAGTTAATATGAGTGAATTTCAAGAACGCCATCAACTTTCCGGCCTTATTGGTGCTCCAGCTGGCTATATTGGTTATGGAGAAGGTGGAAAATTTACTGAAAAAGTCAGACAAAGACCTCACAGTGTCATTCTTTTTGACGAGATTGAGAAAGCGCATCCAGACATTCTTAATATTCTCCTTCAAATATTAGAAGAGGGTACATTACAAGATGGTGAAGGACGTAATGTTTCTTTTCGAGAAAGTATCATTCTTATGACATCCAACATAGGATCTACTCACATTAAAAATCTTTTTGAAAAAAAACTTGGCTTTTCCCACGACAAAAAAGCTTCTCGGCCAAAATTTTCTCTCATAGAATCCAAAGTTCGACAAGAATTACAACAAGCACTTCGCCCCGAGCTTCTCGACAGATTAGACCAAATAATTATTTATCGTCCTCTTACACTTTCTAATCTTCAAAAAATTGCGAACATAGCTCTCGAAGGAATTGCTCAACGACTTAAGAATAAAGAGTCTGATCTTGTTTGGAATGAAGAAGTTCTTTCTCTCTTAGCGAAAAAGGCATATAAACCAAATGCAGGAGCTCGTTATATTCGAAAAATAACTCAGGAGATCATTGAAGATCTCATCGCAAATGCAATTCTTAGAAAAAAAATTGTTTCCAAAAAAATATTTCTTGAAGTAAAAAATAATAAAATTGTTATTGCTTCAATTCTCTAAATATCTTTTCGTTGTGATACATCTTTTTCCTTTTTTTCTTTTTCCAGCATCTTGTTTGTGTTGTTCCAAAAGAACAGGAGATCGCTATCTTTGTAATTATTGTCGAGATCATCTTCCTATTCAAACAAAGAATACATGCCCTGTGTGTCAAAAAGTTGAAACAGATATCGGACAAAAATGCCTAGCTTGTTATGAAAAATCTCCTCTTGAGGGAGTTTTTGGAGCACTCTCTTACAAAGAAACTATCGTCAAAGAATGTATTGAAACAGTTAAATATCGTTTTATCCCCTCACTTCTAGAGCCTCTTAGTATTCGTCTCGCCAACAGGCTTCGATTTCTCCCCATTCCTCTTCCTGATCTTTTTATTCCCATTCCCTTACATCCTTTTCGTTATCGTCATCGAGGCTTCAATCAATCAGAATTTATCGCGAAACATCTTTCCTATTATCTTCTTCCTGAAATATCTTTTCCTATTCGAGATGATATCCTCAAAAGAATACGTTTTACAAAATCTCAAGTAACCATGCAATCTCGAAAAGAAAGAGTCGCTAACCTCAAAGACGCTTTTTCATATAATAAAAATTTATCCCCCGAAGAAATTTTAGGGAAACGTATTTGGCTTATTGATGATGTTGCTACTACAAACACAACACTTTCAGAATGCGCCCTCGTTCTCAAAAATTCCGGCGCAAAAGAAGTATGGGGAATAACACTTGCTCGCTAAATTATATTTCTTTATTTTTAAAGATATATTTTTCTACGTCAAATTTACGATTACAACCATTAGCATTCATATAACGAATTTTTCCAAAAACAGGGCGGTCAAACCAAGCTCTATCATGAACCCCTCCAATTGACCACGCAATACCCGCATAACCGTTCGGATCTCTTCCATCAAGTTCATATTTATCATTCAAAGATATTGCTATTTTCAACGCATCTTCAGGACTTTTCGTCCATTCAAGAATTTTTTTAGCCCAATACATTCTCATATATCCATGCATTTTTCCTGTTCGCACCATTTCTCGTTGAGATGCATTCCAAAGATGATCATGTGTCATAGCGTTCTCAAATTGTTCTAATGTGTATATATATTCTCTTACATCTTCACGATGCATATCGAGAGAATCCTTGGCCCAGTGAGGAAAGCCCTCGAAAGAATCATATTCTTTATTATAAAAACAAAAATTATCAGATAATTCTCTTCTTACTATCAATTCCTCTAAAAAAGAATTTTTTGATATTTCGTTACCTTTCATTTTTTGAGTTTCCAACACAACTCGTTGTGTTGATAACTGTCCGAAGTGAATAAAAGGAGAAAGATTTGACTGTCCTAAAGAATTGGGATCGTTTCGCAGATCCTCATAATGAGAAAGTTTATTTTCAAGAAAACTATTCAAAACATTCTTAGCATTCTTTTCTCCGGGAAGAATCCAATCTACCGTTTGTATTTTTCTGTTACAATTTAAAATTTCTCGAGTATTTTTCCAATTTGTTAAAATAATTTTATTCTTCCAAAGAATTTTATTTGGTCTTACTTTTGGAAATTCCGTTAGAAATTCATTGAGGAGTCTTTTAATTTTTGGCCTTATGGTATAGGCTCCAAATTCAAGCTTTGAAGATGTTTCCCAACAAGGAACAATATTATGAGTATCCACTTCAAAAAAGGCACATTTACTATTTTTTACTATAGATTCTTTCCATTCTCTTTTTATCTTCAAAGGATCGAAATCACTCACAAGAGCTCCTGCTTGTATAGTATGAGAAAATTTCAAAATCTCCTGATCTGGTTCTCCAAAAAGAAAATAAAATGGTATTTGTAAATTTTTTAAATCATCTTCTACTTCTTGAAGACCTTTGAGCATAAAATCGTATTGCCTCAAAGTTGCATCCAAAAAATTCGGAGTTAAAACAAAAACAACCAACATTGATTGTTTTAATTCTTCAGCTAACTCACGAGCATAAAGAAGTGCCCAATTATCTTTTATTCTTTGATCACGACTCATCCAATACAGTATTGGTCCTTTCTTAATTTCAGGACTATTAAGAACTCGGACTCTTCTCCTGTCTACATATCGATTCATATATACTATATTCAATTTCTATTTCTTTCTGTTTTTAAAATTTAAATTTTTAACTAATTATTACTTTTTAATCTTCAAAAAATTATTCCTTTCGGGGCGGAAGCGGAAAAAAGATACTTACTCGAGATGCATATTTTTGAAAGTCTGGATTTTTTTTCATATTTTCCTCCAAAAGAGGTATGCCAGAAATCTTTACAATAAGAAATGTAATAGCAAGAGGTCCGATAATACCTAACCATCCAAAAGGGGTTGCTAAAGAAAGGATCCAGATACCCCACCATTGAGTCACTTCTCCAAAATAATTAGGATGTCTCGTATATGCCCACAAACCTGATTGCATTATTTTTCCTTTATTTTGAGGATTCTTTATAAATTTTGAAAGTTGGAAATCTCCTACTGATTCAAACAAAAATCCATACATCCAAATACAAATACCTATTCCATCTCGCAAGTCCAAAGACTCTCCTTGAAAAATAATTCCAATAACAGCGGGACTTACAACCAAAAGCAAAAGCGTTCCTTGAAGAAGAAATACCTGTGCGTATGTTCGCATATAAAACCATTTTCCCCATTCATTTCTCCATTTTTTATATCGATAGTCCTCTTCCTTCCCTCTATTTCGAAGATAAATATGTCCCGCCAAACGAAGCCCCCAAATACTTACAAGAATACTTATTAAAAATCCCCTATTTTCTGAAAAATCCTTCAAAAAATAAGAAATCCAAACCACTAAAATAAAACCTAATCCCCATGCAATATCAGCAATATCACTTCGCTTTAAAAGGAGAGCGATAAAAAACCACAGTGTCATATAAAGAAAAATAGCAAAAGAAAGAATGCTATAGTTCTCTAAAAAAAATTCCATACACTTTTAAGAAAAATATTTGTTTATTATTAAACTCGAAACAGCAACTGTACCAGTAAGTAAAGCCCCCCATAACAAATCAACTAAAGTAACTATTGTTGGCCATCCTTTGAGTGTTGCTTGATTGGTAAGATCATAAGTGGCATACATAGCAAGTCCAAAAAAAGCCCCATAGAAAAATGTTTTTGAAAGGCTGAAATTTCCTTCAAGAGAAGGAATAATAACAAAAAAAGCCAAAGCTACCACATAAAGAATATAAAAAGGAATGGCTACGAAAAAATTGGGACTTTCTGCCATAAGATGCCCTATATGACGCGCATAGAATTTTTGAGCCATGAGAGTGAGCCATATCGAATCAATTGTCAAAAGAACTATTATTGAAGATAGCGTCGTAATAAAAAATGTTTTCATAAAAATAAAAAATTATAATTCTTTTTATTACTATACTCTTTTTTACTGCAAAACAACATCGGATTCTCGTTCAATATTTTCTTTTAAAGCAATATATACTTTGGGCGTCATCATTGAACGATGAAAAAGTTCTTCTAATAAACGTGATTCTGTTTCGAGCAAAGATCGTCTTGCGAATCTTTCCGAGAGAATTTTTGCTTCTTCGGAAATTTCTTTTGTTACAGCTTTCATTTTTTCCTGAGAACCCGCAAGAAAGATTTCGTATATTTCTCGTATATGAACGAATGATTTCTTTCCAAACAAAAGAGGTGCATGTTCTTCATCCATATGCCTCAAAGCTCGAAGAACGGCTCGAGATAAAATTGTTTGTGTTCGATAATACAAATATCGATCTTCCGTTGAGGGACCTCTTTTTTTAGCATTTAACATCCCGCTTATCCAATGAAAAAGTCTGCTAATTGGATCTATTATTTCTTCAGAGGGGTCTATTTCTTGATTTCCTAATTCTGTTCGCTCATATTGAAGAGTAAGCTTAGCCAACACTCGTCGATACACCCGCTCATTCACCTCAGAAAAGTCATACAATGTGTCTAAAGTTTCTCTTTCTACTCCAATTGCATAAAGACGCAAAATTCTTTCTCCAAGAAGAGTGTCTTCTGTTTCAAGTTTTTTAACACATAATGAACATGCTTTTTTAAATTTTTCTTTATGCTCTTTTTTCAAAACATTTGCGGTGGAAGGTTCGATATAACCCTTCTTTGAAAATCGTTCGATTCGTTCAAGAGCTTGTAAATGCAAAAGTGCGTTTGCTTCTTGATATTCCAATTTCTCCATCTCACTTAAAGATCCGATATTTAATTTTCTTGCCAACCACGTTATCGTCGTTGCTTTAAGGAAAAGTGTAGTAAAAATACAACCAATAGTAAGAGCAAGAATAAATTCTTTTGGAGTTGATTCAAATGACCAACCAGAAACATACAAATCATCAGGAATAAGAAGTACCATGGTAATCGCCAAAGCGCCTCGAAGACTTCCCCACGCTAATAAATGCTGCCAAGAAAAAGGAATAAAATCTTCCTTTTTCATTTTATTTAAAATCCATACTACAGGATAAATAGAAAAGGCTCGAGCAACAGCAACAACAAGAACCGCGATAATAATAGGAATACTAAAAGGAAGTAGTGATATAGGAAGTGCTGCAAAAATAAATCCAATAAGAAGAAATACTAATGAATTAGCTAAAAAAGCTGATTCTGTCCAAAACTTTTCTACAAATTCCTGCGCATGAGGTAAAATTTTCGCTCGTCCATAATTTCCTATTACCATGGAAGCGATTGTTGTTGAAATAATAGCAGAGAGATGAAAATGATGTCCAAACCAGAAAAAATGCTCAGAGATATAATCGGAAAGAAGAAAGGTAAAATGTGCCAAAACAATCATAAGTGCAATCTGAACAAACTCATTTGATCGCGCATGATCAATAGCTTTTACAAAAAAAGCACTTATAATAATTCCTAAGATAATTCCTCCAAAGACCATCACGCTAAAGTCCAATACGCCCCAAAGAATTGATTCTGATCCATGCCAACCATGTTCAGCTATTCCCAAAACAACAAGAAAAAGAGCTACTGCTGTACCATCATTAAAAATACTCTCTCCCTCAAAAAGCAAAGTGAGTCGTCTCGGTGCTCCCACTTCTTTAAAAAGCGCCAATACAGCAACTGGATCAGTAGCACTAATAAGAGCTCCAAATAAAAAACATAAAAGAAAAGAAATCTGAAGCCCTACAAGAGGAAATAAAAGGAAAAGCATTAAAGAAATAAATCCTGCAGAAAGAAGAAGTGAGATAATAGAAAGAGCTCCAATAGAGCGAATATTTTCAAACAATCTTCGAATATCAATATTATATGCCGATTCAAAAATTAATATCGGAAGAAAGACATAAAGAAGAAGTTCTGGTGTTAATGTAAATTCCCGAAGAAAAGTAAAAGGGCTTAACGTACTCAAAGGAACAAGAATAAATGTTCCCACCGCAACCAACAATACTGTATAAGGAAACTTCAATCGAGAAGAAAGAAAAAAAACAGCACTAGAGATAGCGAGGAGAGAAAAAACTGATAAAAGTGCTGGGAGTGTAAATGTCATATTTCCTTCTATTATATTTGTAATAAAAAAATATTTTTTCTTATTTTTTTAAAAAGAAAAAATACTAAAACGTACTTTACACCCAAGAAGTTTAATTTTGCAAACCATCTCCAAAAAACTCTTCTTTTTAATCCTGCTTTTGCTTTTAATAAATAGATATTTGAGGCATCTCTTGTACACTAAAACTACCCAAAAGATTCTTTTTTATTTTATGATAAGTACATTTTTTATTATCCTTTCTCATTTTTCTTTTTACGTTTACGTATATACCTTGTTTTTCATTTAAAAAATCGTACATACAAAAACTTTGAAAATTGAATAGCTTTTTTATCAATATATATATACATCCAATACGAAAAAATAATTAAAAATCCCAAGGAAATAATAAAAGCAAAAAGAGCAGAAATGTTATAAGAAAAATAAAGATGTAATTGTAAAAAAATAAAACTTGTAAGAGAGCCTAAAACGATAAAGTGTAAAAGATAAAAAGAAAAAGAAATTTCTCCAAAAAATACAAAATACTTGTAAGAAAGAATATTTTGAGCTTTCTTACAACAAAGTAAAGCCGCGATAAAAAGAAATGCTCCTATAGTATGATACAACGCAGTAGCATTTTTAAAGATCGGATCATGCATATTTTCATAAAAAGTTCCTATGGTTGCAGTATAATCTGAAGGAAAACCTCCCAAAAAAAGTCCAGAAAATAACAATCCTCCAACCATCCATTTTTTTCTTGAAATCTTTTCTAATAAACCTCTTTGCGATGTTGCTATATCACTCAAAAGCATTCCAAGAATAAATGCTAAATAATATGTTTGGAAAAAAAATATCATACCTACTATATAAACAATGCTTCTTTTTTTCATAGTTCCAAACAAAGCAAGAAAAGCAAAAACAAGTAAAGAACCGAGGAATTCAAATGAAATCGTCCAAAGTACAATATTATAAGGAAATACATCTGAAAAAAATGAACCTATAAATCCCGCATAAAGAGCATCATAAAAATTTTCTTCAAATGACCAAAAATCACCGAACCAAGTTGATCCAGAAATAGACGCAACTTGACTATTAAAAAAAAGAGAGAGTTTCATCAAAAAAAACACGAGGAAAATAGAGAAAACAACAGGAATCATAAGGCGAACATATCGTTTCACAATACTTTCTCGCACACTTTCGTATTTTTTTTCTAAAAAAAATTTATAACTCAAAACAAATCCACTTAAAACAAAAAACAAGCATACAGCAAAATTTCCATTATAAAAAAGACTAAGAACCGATCCAGACATAAATTTTTCTACGTCTTTTTGAAAATGGTATGAAAAGGAAGAACCAAAAAATAAAGCCGGATAAAAAGCTAAAATAAAATGATGCACAACTACAACTAAAGAAGCTATTCCACGAAGCCCCTCAAGATAATATAATCTCTCCATAAAAAATAGCCCGCTATTTGAATTTAATGACAAATATCAGAAATGACTTATTAAATATTTCTTCTCTGAAAAATACTTTCTTCTTTCTATCATATATTCCAAAAAACTAAAAAGAATCAGAGAAAAAAAGAAAAAGAAAATACAAAAAAGCAATATTTTGAAATATTAATAAAGGTATTCCAGCGATAAAATACCAATGCCGTGTTTTATGATGAAAAGAAAACATACCAAGATAAACACCAATCCCTCCGAATAAAATAGCTATAAAAAATAAGGCGCCTTCAGAAATCCTTGTCTTCCCTCCCTCCTTTTTTGAAAGGTATTTATCAAAAAACATCAAGAGGAAAGAGCCTACATTAATTGCAACAAACACACTTCCCCAAAAAAGAAATATTTCGCTCATAAATATTTATGAAATAAAAAGTTCATTCACTCGCGAAAGTTTATCAAGAATGGCTACTTCTTCCACACACCACTCAGAATATTTTTCCGGATGTTTTTTTGTTTCTTCGACAAACCAATTCCAATCTACCCACATAACAGCCTCTACTTCTTCAGTATTAATAATGGGCTCACTATCCACCATTCCAATGAGTATGGGACAAATTTCATTTTCCATAACCCCTTTGTGAGTAAAACAATATTGATAAGGAGCAACTTCTTCAATCCACAAAGGCTGTAAACCTAGCTCAAAATCCAATCTTCTTTTGGCAGCGCTTACAGTATCCTCATTTGGTTTTGGATGTCCACAACAACTATTCGACCACATAAGAGGCCATGTCTTCTTTACATGACTTCGTTGTTGAAGTAATAATTTTTTATCTGATTTACGAAAAATAAATGTTGAAAAAGCTCTGTGTAAAGGTGTTTCCCTCCCATGTACTTCACTCTTTAGCATTGTTCCGATGATATTATTTTTTTCATCTATTAAAACAACAAACTCCCGTTCTTGCTCTTGCTCCATAATTACTACAAATTTACTCCATTAAGCAAATAAAAAATATTATTGCAAAAATAAGTATACACTATTTTTCTTTTATAAAAACATATAATAATTCAGTTATACATTTAAAAAAATTTGTAATCCATTCCATTAGCTTGATAAAAATACCATTACCTTATTATACTATAAACATTCGCATAAGAATGTAGCAATTGTATAAAGGGACTGTTGCCAATTTCCATTTTCTACTGCAATTTCCAAATTTTCACTGTAAATTCAATGAAAATTTGAAGTTTCATTTACAAAAGGAGGTTAACAACAGTCCCATAAAGATTTTTATGAAGCAAAAAAAGAAAATTTTTCATTCTCCCGCTATTCTTATCGTTCTCGATGGTTGGGGAATTCGAAATGAGAAAGAGCATAATGCTATTCATGATGCCTCTACGCCTTTTTTTGATTCATTACTTCGTACCTATCCCCATTCGCAATTAGATGCTAGTGGTCTTTCTGTTGGTCTTCCTAAAGGACAAATGGGTAATAGTGAAATAGGACATATGGCGATTGGAGCTGGTACTTCAATCGACACAGACTTAGTTCGTATTAACAAAGCCGTCTCTCGTCACGAATTCAATTCAAATACGGCATTTATAGAACTTTTTAATCATGTAAAGAAGTACAATTCTACCCTTCATGTGAAAGGACTTCTTTCCCCTGGCGGTATTCATAGCCATGAAACACATCTCTATGAGTTTCTTCGTGCAGCCAGAGACGCAGAAATAAAAAAAATAGCCATTCATGCCTTTCTTGATGGAAGAGATGTTTCTCCTCAAAGCGCAGCTGTCTATCTAGAAAAACTTGAAGATATTTTAGATGATATGGGTGTTGGTCATATAGCAACAGCTTCTGGAAGATTTTATGCTATGGATAGAGATGAAAACTGGGATCGTCTTGAAAAGGTCGAGAATGCTATCTTTCAAGGAAAAGGAACAAAAGAATATCATAACGAAAAAGCCTCCCAAGTCATCAGAAATCTTTACAAAAAAGGTATTGTTGATGAACATGTTGAGCCTGTCGTATTTCTCGATTCCGAAGGAAAAAATTATGCCCTCGAGCCAAATGATGGTTTATTCTTTTATAATTTCCGAGCAGATCGAGCAAGAATGCTTACAAAAAAATCTCTCGAATACGCAAAAGCAAAAAATATATATTTTGTAACGCTTACTGAGTACGATGAAACACTCGCTTATCCTGTTGCTTTTCCCTCTTTTCGTCCAAAAAAAACACTCGCTGGAGAAATTTCCCAAAAAGGACTTACTCAGGCACACATAGCTGAAACAGAAAAATATGCCCATGCCACATACTTTCTTAATGGAGGTCGAGAGCTTCCTCACGAAGGAGAAAGACACATTCTTGTTCCTAGCAGAAAAGATATTCCCACGCATGATCTAGCCCCAGAAATGCGAGCAAAAGAAATAGCTGATAAAGCGCTAGAAGAAATCCAATTAGGTACTGATTTTATTTTCATAAATTTTGCTAATGCTGATATGGTTGGACACACTGCAAATGTTCCTGCTATCAAAAAAGCTATCGAGACGGTAGATCGCGAACTTCAAAGAGTTGTTGAAAAAACAATCGAAAAAGGGGGTTTTGTTTTTATTACAGCTGATCATGGGAATGCAGAACAAAATTTTGATCACAAAACGCAAGAAAAACATACAGCTCACACGACAAATCTTGTACCTGCGATATTAACAAAAAAAGAATATACTTTGGAAAATGGCACACTTCCCGATATTGCCCCAACCATACTTTCTCTTATGAATATTCCAATCCCACCCGAAATGACTGGAAAAATTCTCTCCAAAAAATAAATACCTAAAGGCAAAAAAATTTTAAAGGTATCTCTTTCTCAAGAGCTCCCCTACCAATACCCCACACTACTACATATTTAACTAACCTACTTAGACTAAAAGAATCTCTCTATTAAAAACATATCTTCTATGAAAGCTCTCCTCCTGAAAAAATTTCGAAGAGATTTCCTTCTCTTTTTTTCCAAAACAAAAGAATCTATTTTTTGGATCGCTTTTATTCAATTTTGTATTCTCTCCGTCACTATAACCATAGGATATTATTCTCATAATCTTCCTATACATTTCGGTCAAAATGGCATCATAGCTTGGGTCTCTTTTTCTTTTCTTTTTCTTCTCTCTATTTTTTGTGTTTATATTGCCTCTCGTTTCTATCAAGCAAAGAAAAAATTTTCTTCTGTTTTTTTCTGGATTTTTCTCGGCATAGGATTTCTTTTTCTCTCCTTTGATGAAGTTTTTATGCTTCACAATCTACTTGGACAAAACATTCGAGATTTCCTTCATATCATCACAAACAAACAAACAAGTCGACTTGATGATATAATTGTCTTTTCTTATTTTTTGATAGTTTCTCTTTGGGTATTCTTTTTTCGCAATAGTTTTTATACTTTCAAAGAAACACGATCTTTTCTTTTTCTTTCCACCATCTCTTTTCTTATTATGATTTTTTTCGATTCTTTGGGAAAAAGTAAAGAAAACACAACTTTTTTTATTCTCTATACTATTTTGGAAGAATCTTTTAAAATCATCACTGAAGGACTTCTTTTGCTCGTACTTATATACTGCCTTCAGAAAATCAAAAAAATTAAGTAAAAATTTATTTCCTACTTTTAATTGCATAAACACTTACTATTTTTTCTTTTTGCAAATAACAAGATTATTTAAACCCAATTGAAAATATCGATGTTTAATATCGATAAATCCTGCTTTTTTTATAAAAAGAAATAACTCCTTTTTATCAAAATAGTGCTTATGATCAAGTATTTCTTCTTTGTTTAGGATATGTATTTTGTAAGCTAAAAATTCAAGCAACCATTTTGCTTTTTTGTCTGGAGTGGTCATAATAAAAAATCCTCCGGGTTTTAAATTTTCAAAAATCTTTTTCAAAACCTTTTCACACTCTTTAGGATAAGGTAAATGCTCTAATACTGCCAAACAAATAATAACATCGAATTTCTTATTTATGAGAAGAAAATCTTTTCTTGAAAGTGTGATGTTTTTTCGAACTTTCCCTTCAATCTTTACATTAAAATCAAAGCCGTAACCTTCTTTAATTTTATCTGCAATACTCAAGAGAACTGACCCCTGTTGACCACAACCCACATCACAAAAAGTTTTTTTATCGGACAAAAAAGGTTTTATAAATTGCGCTCTCCAAAATGAAGTTAATTTATCGAAATAATTCCAGGAAGTCTTTCTTTTTATTGTTTTCATATTTTAATCTTTATACGTATATAATCCAATATCCCCACTACGAAATATTTCTTTAAGATGTTTTTCCCTAAATCCCAAATATCCTTCAAAGCTTTGTAAATATAATTTTGAGGAAAAGGGGGAGACCTTTTCCGCTCGTCTACTAACATTTTGCCAATATTTAATACTATTTTCTTTATAAATAAAATAGTAAACATTATGTGATTTCATAAAATCCACAATCACATCTCCCTCATATCTTTGACATAAGAAATAAAAAAGTAACATATAAAAATCATAAATAATTCTTGAATGAGCATTTTGAACATAATAATTTAAAGAAAGTCCGTAAGAATCCCAAATTAGTCCGGGAAGTTTTTCCTCATTAATAAATTGTGCCACTTCAAAAAGATTATAGTTTCCATTATTTTCCAAAATAAAAAAAGTTTCATTATAAAAGAAGCTAGTGAGACGTAATGGTACTATCGTAAAAACCAACACAAAAAAAGAAATTCTAAAAAGGAGAGAGAAGATATTTTTTTTGCTCAAAGTATCGCTTAAAATTAAAAATAAAAGAAGAAAAGCAATAAAACTATAAAATAAAAGAAGGTTACTAAAAAAAATCCAAAATAATATTTGAAGAAAAATAAGAAGAAAAATAAGAAAAATTTTTATATTTTTATATTTTCTTTGAAAAAGAAAAAAGAGAAAAGGAAATGAAATTAAAAATATTGGCCCCACATTCAAAGTATCAGAAAAATTTTCTTTTTCATAATTAAATGTCAATCGAAATGGTAATGTTGCGTAAAATTTCCAATCCCTAGTATCTTGATTCTCCGCCCAAACAAAACCATCTGCAAGTTGTTCTCTTAGATGATCGGAATAATTCCTCCCTATCTGTTTAAAGAAGACATCCTTTCGAGATAAATAATCACCGAAAGCTGGTTCTATGGGATTTCCTGAAAAAAGAACATTTTTCAAAGCCCAAGGACTAAATAAAAGACCTACAAAGAAAATGCACAATATACTATTAAAAAATCTTTTTTTAAAAGCAAACTCTCTTGGAAAGAAGATGAGTACAAAAAGAATGCTCGGTAAAATAAGAGAAAAAAAATTGTATTTTACTCCAGCAGAAATTCCTAAAAGAATGAAAGAAAGAATCATTAATTCTTTCTTTTTTTGTTCAATAAATTTCAAAAGAAAATATATTCCGCACATCACATAACTCCAAAAAATAAGATCGATCTTATGATCAAAAAGCATCCAAAATGGTATAGAAGAAATCGAGTACAAAAGAAGAAGATAATATTCTTTCGATCGAACAAAAAGAAAGCGAAAAAAAAGAACTAAAATTCCACCCAAAAGAAAATAAAAAACAACATTTATACCAGCCGAGACTTGGAATCCTCCGAGAAGATGTCCGAAAGTAAAGAGCATTTCTCCATTCTGTGGGAATCCATTTGTTAGCCAGTATGGAAAATTCACAATACGATGATTTTCTGCATAATTGTGAGAAAATCCTTGATAGGTATGAAGTTCATCAAAACCAATTGGGAATTGCGAGAAGAGACTCGTCAGAGTTAAAGAACAAAGAATAAATAATGCCAAAAAAGAAAAATTTTTAAATGAAAGAAATGGTCGGATTTTCCACTGAAAATGTACCGTCCCCATCTCATCAAAAAGTTGGAACCACTCCTTTCGAAAAAAAATAAGAATACCGAAAAGTATTATGTAAACGCTCCGTGAATACAATAAACCGATCATTCCCAAGACGTACATCAAAAACATAAGAATTCCAAAGCCAAAAAGGCTCGCCAGAATATATCTTTCAAGAAGTCCTAAGGTCTTTATTTGAAAATATCGAATAAGAACACTACCCAAAGAAAATCCTAATAAAACGAAAAAAAAGATAAGAATAAGAGAAACTACATTATTAACAACTATTTGAAAATTTTTTGAAATAAGAAAAATAAGAACAATCCACAAAAGTGAAACGGTGAAAAATGAAAGGATAATCTTTTTCAGAGAAATTGAAATTATTTCTTTATGTTTGAAATAAAGAAATAATGAAAAGAATTTTGGTAATGGTTTTTTAAAAATTGCAAACGTCAAATAAATACAAAAAAAGAAAAAAGCTCCTATACAAAAAATTAAACCAAGAAAAAGAAGAATAAATAGCCCATCGAGAAGGGCTATTCTATAATTTTCATAGAAATAGAAATAAGCAATGAGAATTCCAAACGTCCAAAGACCAAAAAGAATTACCGGGAAAATCTTCCAAAACTTTCGTATTTCATCCATATTATACCTGATTTCCTTTATTTACACATTCCGCATATCAATATATTTTTTATTCTCGAAAAAAAATAAATACCTCACCTTTTCTCATGATATTCTTTTTCAGAATTAATCCGCCATAGAGATTCTTTACTTGGAGAATTCGTAAGCATATGCTCAACAGATCGAATCGCTGAAAGCATGGAATGATCTTGATTGTTGTAGGTATGTGTTCCATTTCTTCCTATAGGATAAAGATTCTCTAAAGAAAGAAGATATTCCTTTATTATAGAGAATTGTTTATAGCCACTTCCTATGTAAGAAGGATAGGCTTTTTCAACTCTAATAACAATACCATCCAGAATATTTTCTAATGAAGTCATTTTCATTTGAACTAATTCTTTTTTTGCTAAAGAAAGAATTTCTTCATCGTTCATACTCCAAAAAGCATCATGTTTATTCGTAAAATATTCCAATCCAATCCATATTGTTTCTTTTGGATTTTTCACCATAAAAGGACTCCAGTTGTTATATATCTGAATTCTTCCTACTTGTAATCCTGGTTCTTGTATGTATATCCAATTATCTTTGATTTTTGTTGAGGGTAAAAAAGAAGAACAAAGTATTCCGACTGTTATGAAATCACGGTAGGTAAGTTCTTTAGAAATAGCTTGAACTTCTTGAGGTGGCTGATCTTTCATGGTGTGAATGAGCTCAGAAATGGGCATACTTGAAAAAACAAAGTCGGTGTTTATGGTGAATTTTTCTTGAGTTTCTTTGTTTTTTATTTCTAGAGAAGTAACTGTATTTTTTGAAATATATATATTTTCTATCTCATGATGAAAAAGAATCTTTCCTTTTCTTTTTAGTATGTGTTTTGCTACGAGTTCCCACATTTGTCCTGGTCCATATTTTGGATAAAGAAATCTTTCAATAAGACTGGTTTCAATTTTTTTGGAAGACAGAGTTTTTTTTGAAAAACAGGTATGTAATGAATGAGAAATAACCTTTCTCAAAGAAAGTCCTTTTATTCTTTGTGCTCCCCACGTAGCTTGTATGTTTTTACAGGAAGTCCCCCATACCTTTTCGGTATATTCTTTAAAGAATAAAGAATAAAGTTTTTTTCCAAATTTGTTGATAAAAAAATCTTCTAAAGTGTTTTCTGGTTTCCTTGGAAAGAGTTTATGAAAAATATAGGAAAAGGCTATAGTAAGGGAAGAAAAAAAACCGAGATTCTTAAGGGTCTCTAAAGTAAATGTTATGGGATACGTAAAGAATGTATTGGCATAGAATATTCTTGAGATTCTTTTTCGAATAAACATTATATTTTTAGGGAGATTCTTTTTATACTCTTTTTGAGAAATAAAGTGAAAACTCTCTTTGGGTAAGAAATGATCATTGTTTTTGTCGAGTATGGGAAGTATTTCATTCCACCAAAGCATTACCTCATCTGATTTTGAAAAAAAACGATGACCTCCTATGTCAATACGATTTCCTTTAAAGGGAATTGTTTTAGAAATTCCTCCAACAACAGAGTCTTTTTCTATAATAATAACTTGGAGATTACTTTTTCTCAGTATTTCAAGCGCTGCTGTAAGACCTGCAGGACCAGCACCTATAATGAGGGCTGTTTTTTGACTTTTTTTCATTCCAATTCAGGCTATCAGATTAAATCGATTTTTTATTATAAATTACTAAAAATAATTCCACAAGAAACAGGATTAACAAGAATTTTCATTTTTACCTTCTTCTTTATATTCTCCTACAAAATCATCTTTCTTATTATTTTCGAAACGATTTTTACATATTTTCTCTTGAGGCATTCTCTGTAATTTCACACCACCCCCTTCATTATTATGAAAATAATTACTTTCAATACTATTATATATACCATCTTCTTCTTTATCCCCTCCCAAACGAATCCCCGCTCCAACATTTCCAAATGATTCATTCTCTCGAAAGATATTTCGATTTCCACGACTATCTAATCCCGCGGATTGAGAATCTTTCTGACCCGTACAAGAATTATATTCTACGATATTTTCCGAGGATCCTTCTTTGATATCAATGCACTCATTTCCTTGAGTATCGATAGTATTATGATGAATCCAATTAGCATTTGATGCATCAACATCTCTCGTAAGATTTTTATCTTCTGTAATTTGTTCTGGAGCTGTTCCTATATAAATACCTTCACCATTTTTTCCTCCCCCACCAAAAACAAAATCATATACACCACAAGAACGAATAGAACTATAGGCAATTTCATTCTCATGGGAAAAATATTTTATACGAATACATTCACCTCCGGCATTTTGAAAATTCATAGAAAGAACTTTCATACCCGTTACACCAGAAAGAACTTCCGATCCTTCGATATAAAGTAGTTTACTTCTATAATGCATTTCTTGATTTCCCTCTCCAACAAGGCCATCAAGAGTAAATCCTATAAGATGGATAAAACTGTGTCGAATTTCAACAATTTTTTCCCGATTACCAGCTCCCTTTATGATAGAATTTTTTGTCCCTTCTATAATAATGGGTTTTTCTTTTTTTCCCGAACGAATAGAAATAATATCTTGATAATACTCTCCTTCCAAAAGAAATACTCGATCTCCAGCATCAAGGATATCGACGGCTTTTTGTATAGTCGCAAAAGCCGTCTCTTCAGAAAGACCATCAAATAAATCATTACCAAGAGGTGAAATAAAATATTTTTTTTCTTTTCTTTCAACTTCCTCTTGCTGTTCTTCTACGAAGATTTCCGATGTTACCTCAATTTTTTTATTAAAGAAAACAAAAAAAATTATACTAAGACCTATTGCTACAAAAAAAATGCTACTCATTTTCATAGAAAATTTCTTTTAAAATAGCAAAAAATAATTTTATATTATAATTTCTTAATTCAAGAAAAACGACCAAATCTTCTTTTTTAATAGCCAACAATCTTTTCTTCTTTAGCTCGTATAAAAGGCACTTTATCCTTTTTTACCAAAAACAAATTCGAACCATCTTTTATATGTATATTAATTTTATTGTTAACAAGTACATTTTCAAAGGCATAATTATCGAATGATTCCTGATACGCATAAATACCTTTTTTACTTCCAGTAATCATATTTTCACCAAAGAAATTCTGTCGAGATTCCCTGTTGGCACGGATACCAATTCCATTTTCAGTTAGAATATTATTTACAACAACGTTATCGATAGAATTATACAACGCAACTCCATTAATATTTCCTGAGAGAGTATTTCCTTCCACTAAATTATTATTAGAAGATCGGTCTAGCATAATTCCATGCAAACGATTATATTTTGAAACATTTCCTCGAATAATATTTGAAAAGCATCGTTTTGAAGTGATTATTCCATGATTTCCATTATAGGTCGCTCTATTATTTTCGATCAATAAATTATTCGAATCATCATGAGGATCAAAACCATATTCAACGTTATAGGAAACATCATTTCTTGTGAATATTCCCCCTGTCATACCATAGGTATATAAACCAAAAAGATTATGATGAATACTACTTTCATCTATCACGCCTGTTGAAAGTTCATCTCGAAAAGAATCATCCGAAATCTTCCATGAAACACCATAAGGACCCCCAAAGGGTTTTCCTCGCTGAGGAGAGCCGAAATAACCAAGGTAGGCAACTTCACTTTTTATAATATCCATTCTTCCGCTTAATTTCTGTAAAATATAGCTCCTTCCGTCTTCCCAATTACTATCATAATTATTATTTTCCTCATCCCAAGAAGTAATTTTAGTTCCTTGTATAAAAATATTTCCTCCCTCCGATTTTATCCAAGAAAAATCATTTACTCCACTTCTAAGTTTCAGCCATTTTACATCTTCTCCTTCCACAAGAAGAGTAACCCCATTATCAATAAAAAGATTTTTTCGAAGAATAAATTCTCCGTTTCCTAAATTTTCTAGTATTGAAGGGTTTCTTAATCGATTTGTTAATTCAGGAATAGTTACAAAAGATCCTTTTCCACTTATTCGTATCGCATTCTCTTTTGGATAAGCAAGAGCGACAAATCGAGTTCTACTTTTCTCACGATACCAATTCCAATTAGGAGTCCGGAGATCTTTTACAGGAATAGCAATTCTTGTTCCTGAAAATACTCTTTCAAAAGGTTTTAATACTATTTTTTCTTCAGTATATAAAGATGTTTCTTGTTCAAGAAAAAATCTTCTTCTCACATCAGAAAGCGTTTCTCCTGGTTGGATACGATAGTATCCAAAAGCATCAGCTTCAATCTTTTCTATCAATGTATCCCGAAATATTTGAGCTTCTTCTTTTGAAATATCCACGAGAGTACTTTGATCTTCTGTTTTCCAAAGTCTTTTTTCAGCACGTTCTTCTGCAGCAAAAATTTTCTGTTGCATTTCTTTTAGATGAGATAATGATCCGCTATTCATTTGAAATCCTACAAAAAATAGACCAACTAAAATAGCCAGAGTTGCAATATGAGCGGAAGTATCTCGAAAGAAAACAAAGGCTTTCAAACGGCTTTTATCCCACCTAGTAATCCAACCTTGTTCATCCACAGTAATCAATGTATATATTTTTATCATCCCAAGAAAAAAGCAATAAAACACATAGAGAGGCAAAATAAAAATATCCTTAGGATAATTTTTTAAATGACCGAAAATTTTGATCGCTCGACTTACCATCCACCAACAAAAAATAATAGAAGCTACCAACCAATCACCTCGGTACAGTGCAATGATAAAAAATATCGGACCAAAAAGAAGTGTAAATGGCTGCACAAAGCGATCTAATATATGAAAAGCGAGAAAGGGATTTCTCCATAACCATCGAGAAAAAGTTGCCTTAAGATCAGACCTCCAACTATTTCGCGTCCACCGAACCTGTTGTTTCGTGTACGTTTTCATGTCGCTCGTTCCTGGTGTATAAACAAGAGCATTTTCTACATATTTTACCAACCATCCATCACGTTGCACGAGACCTGTTAATCTTTTATCATCACCACTAATACATTTTTTTCCCAAAAATTTCTCTTGCTCTAGCTCATGCGTCAAATGTTCGATAGCGCTTCTTCTATAGATTCCAGTTCGTCCAGAAATACAAGAAAGAGCATTCCCAAATGCCGCTTGATAAATCAAATCATTTCCATATCGATTAAAAATATGGATACGAAATAATTTTCGCGCCAAAGTTTTTGGCTCAAAAACATCTTGACGAGGAGCAACTCCTCCGACTTTAGGATTTTCAAAAGGACCGAGAACTTTACTTTTAAACTTTCTTGTCCAAATGGTATCACTATCAACAAGTGCTATCATTTCACTCTTTGAAGCCTTAATTCCATCAACGAGAGCAGCTCTTTTGCCATATTTTTTCGTAATTATAAGCGTTGCTTCAGGGCATCCTTTAGAAAACTTTTTAAAAACTTTGATACACATGTTATCCGTAGAATCAATTACAGCTATAATTTCATCAGGCTTATTACGTTTCCACGAATAAAGAGCTTTTTGAAACATCTTTGGATCTTCATTGTACACAGGAGTTACAATTGCCAAAGTTGCATCATATTTTCCTTCAGGAATACGATAAAAGAGAGCTATAATTTTTTTAAAAGCCCATATTGACCATCGCCAAACACCAATAACACCCAAAGGAACATATCCCCACCACAAGGAAAGATGTTCCTGAAAAAACGAAATTGATACAAAAGAATTCACCAAAGTTTCCATACAGAACGTATATTATCAATTCAATTCTTTTGTTTTATTTTCTATAGTTTTTTATTTTTTATTTTTTTCCCAAAATTCTTCGAAATATTTATTGGACTGAATAGTGCTTCCTAAGAGACCCATTCGAATTCCTCTTTTTTTAGCCCAGTGAAAAAATGCTTGCGTATCTTTTGGAAGACACATTCCATCGAAAGGTCCGATATTTTTTATTCCATATTTTTTATTCCAGATACCCTCCGCACTTTCAGTCGTAATTTCAAAAATTCTATCTGGATCAATACCAATCTCTTTACTCGCAATTCGCATTTCATTAAAAAATGCAATTTTTACTGCATTAAAAAGATTATGAACATATTTTTGTGTCTCAGCTTCACTCAAAGAAACGTGGTGTACAGGACAAGAATATCCCGAAAAAATTTCATCTAGAAAAAGTTTTGTTCTTTCATCAAGAGATCCAAGTGTCAATACCCAAGGATGACTAAAATCTTCTTCTGCGGAAACTTCACGCAAATATTCAGGATTCATGGCCAAGCCAAAATCTTTTCCAGCCTTTTTCCCTGACATCTTTTCTAAAATAGGAGAAATAATATCCTGTGTTGTTCTTGGAGGAACAGTACTACGAACAACAACGACAAAATATTCTTTTCGTTTTTTTAATTTTTTACCCAAAACGGTTACCGCGTTTTTTAAATATTTCAAATTAACCTTCCCATTTTCTGTAGGGGTTGAAACAACAAAGAAAAAAATGTCGCTTTTTTGCACATCTACATTATTAATATGCTCTGCAGAAAGGCCTTGTTTTCTCAAATTAGCGATTGTTTCCTCTCGAACATCATAAAAAACAACATCATGCCCCTTTTCCAAAAAGCCTTTTCCCGTAGCACTTCCCACAACACCACTCCCAATAACAGCGACTCTTTTCATACAACAATTTCCTTCCTACAGAACGTACTAGCATTAAATTAAACAAAATATTTAATCCTCTTACAAGCACTATTCTTTCTTTTTAATTAAACTATTAATTATCATTTAAACAATTTCGTGAACAAAAGCCTTTCTTCATGACTTATTTTCCACTCTGAAGGATTGTAAACTAAATATTTATTTTGGCAAGATGCTGACGTTATTTTTGTTTTTCAACAAATACCTCAAAAAAATGACTCTTCATTCAAATATTTTTCGTATATCTATTTTTAAGGAAAGCTAAAAATTTCCTCCTTTTATAAATAGCTACATAAAAAAGTATCAAAAGTATCTATCAAAAAAATCATTTTTACTGTATCGTAGAGGAAGTTATATTCGTCATAATAAAATAAATTATCCCTTCATTTCTCCATTCCTCTAAGCATTCTTAGTTTTTATGAAAAAAATTATTATCATTGGAGCAGGGACTGGTGGATTGGCAGCTGGAATTCGTCTTCAATCTTTGGGATTCAGTGTTGAAATATACGAAAAAAACGAACAAGTAGGCGGTAGAATGTACCAAATAAAAGAGCGTGGATTCACATTTGATATTGGACCCACTATTGTAATGATGCCCGCCATCTATAAAGAGGTTTTTATTTTTTCTAAAGCAGATCCAAATGACTATATTGAGATGCAACGTCTCGATCCTATGTACAGCATTCATTTTCCAGACAAAACAAAATTAGATATTTCAACTAATCTTACAAAGCTCATTGCCCAATTAGAATCTTTTAATGAAGAAGATGCTCAGGGATATCTTGCTTATTTAGCTGATATTTACAAAAGATACTGTATCGCAAAAAAACATTTTATCGAAAAACCTTTTGGAAATGCCATCGACTTCTACAATCCAAAATCTCTTTATAATGCACTAAAACTTCGAACTCTCAATAGTGCATATTCTTCCATTTCCCATTTCGTAAAAGATGAAAAACTACGTCAAGCGCTTTCATTTCAAACTCTTTATATTGGAATATCTCCTTTTGTAGGACCCTCTATTTACACTATAATTCCTATGATCGAACTTCTTTATGGCGTTTGGTATATCAAAGGAGGTATGTATTCCATGGCAAAGGCGATGGAAAAACGCTTTCTTGAACTCGGGGGGAAAATTCATCTCAATAAAACTATAGATGAAATCCTTATTCAAAATAAAAAAATTCAAGGTATTCAAATTGGAAAGAAAAAAATTCAATCAGATATTGTTTTGTGCAATGCTGATTTTCCATGGGCAATTCAAAATCTTATAAAAAAAGAAAGGAATCGAGGAAAATACCAAAAAGAAAAATTACAAAAAATGGAATATTCTTCGTCATCATTCATTCTTTATCTTGGACTTACAAAAAAATATCCCACAAATGTACACACCATTCGTTTTGCCAAAAACTTTAATAAAAATATTAAAGATTTATTCAATTTCACCATTCCTAATGATCCTTCATTTTATATTTATTCCCCATCCCAGATAGATCCTACTATGGCACCCGAAGGAAAAGAAGTTCTTTATATACTCATTCCAGTTCCCTCTCTTCATAATGAAAAAATCAATTGGACAAAAGAAAAAACAGAGAGTTATAAAAACAAGATACTTAAAATTTTAGAAAAAATTCCTAATTTTGAAGATATTCGAAAACATATTGAAATTGTTAAAGTTTTTACACCCGAAACATTTCAAGAAAAATTCAATTTTCAATACGGAGCGACCTTTGGATTAAAGCCCACACTTCTTCAAAGTAACTATTTCCGACCACAAAACACATTCAAACCTATAAAAGGATTATATTTTACAGGGAGTAGTAATCATCCTGGTGCAGGAGTTCCCCTCGTTCTCACAAGTGCAAAACTCGCAACCAATGAAATTATAAAAGATTATCCTAATACTCTATGATTGATGTTTTTTTTACCTACACAATCATTGTCGCACTTTTATTTTTTTTGATAATCTTCTTTTATAGATATATTCAAGAATATCTTGATATTAAAAAGTGTAAAAAAATTATTCAAAAAAATTCACTTACTTTTTATAAAGCTTTTTCTAAGATTCCCAACAAAAGAAAAAAAAATGCTATTTATGCTGTTTATGCTTTCTGTCGTTACGCCGATGATATTGTTGATGATAAAAAAAATGAAAAAGAGCTTTTAAAACTTGAATCTGAATTGAAAATGTTTGTAGAAGGAAAAACAATACCCCACTTTCGCTGGAGAGCCCTTCGAAAGGCAACTCGTTTTTATTACAAAGACTTCGATTACAAACCGTTTTTTGAAATGATTGAGGGTCAAAAAAGAGATCTTTATCACAAAGATTACAAAACTCTTTCTGAACTCTTAGATTACTGTTATCTCGTCGCTGGAACCGTGGGCCTTATGCTTCTTCCCATTCTCGCACCCAAAAAAGAAGAAAAATTAAGAAATTTTGCTATTTGCCTTGGGCATGCCATGCAACTCACCAATATTCTTCGCGATGTCGGTGAAGATTATAAAAATGATCGTATCTATATACCACAAGACATTCTCAAAAAACATAATTTTTCACATCAAGACTTCGTCTCTGCCAAAAATGATTCTCGTTTCAAAAAAATATTTGAGGAAATCGCTCAAGTAGCTGAAAAATATTATAACGACTCACTTTCCCATATTCATCTTTTTCCAAAACAATCTCAAGCTCCTATTGCTTTTTCTATTATACTTTACAAAGCTATTATCGATGCTTGTCGAGAAAATAATTATGATGTTTTTTCCAGAAAAAATTATGTCTCCCAAAAAAAGAAAAAAGAGCTTATTAAAAAATATCTTCAATCTTTAAAAAATAAAAATTTTTAAATAACATCCTTTTATTTAGGTAATTTTTAGTATATATAAAGATCTCACCATTATTTACTTTACTGTAAAGAATAGCTTCAAAAAAAATACTTTTCTAAAATGAATTATTTAAAGGAATCTTTTTTCGTTTCTGAAAGAATTTGAATAGACTCTGAAAAACTATTATTTATTCTCTTTTATTTTCATCCGTTCTATAAGATCATAAATAGGCTTTATAGAAACTTCCGTTCCATTATTTTTACCCTTAGAATAATCAAAAGGATCATCTAAATCTTTAATAAGAAATATCATATATATCATCAAAAATGAAACCAGAGCTGAAAAAAATAAAGCCTCGTAAAATGGCTCTACTTTTAAAATAAGAAGTCCGAATATAACAAAAAATGCTAAAAATTCAACGATAGCATAAGCAGATGCAATAAAAGAAACATCTCTAATATTATTAATTCGAATGATCATTTTTCGAATAGCATTTTGCTCATTTTTCATTCGCGTCAAAAAATTTGGTTGCATTATTCCTTCAAAATCAGCAAAATAATCATTCATACTGTGCAGTTTTAAAAGAAGGCTTTTTGTTCGTTCTTTTTTATGAAACCAGTTTCGTATATCAATAAGAAATTTTCGATATTCCAAAAGAAATTCTTTCGTTCTTTTATTTCCTTTATTTTTATCAAGAATATACATTTCATCATATAAAGCTTCTAAACTTGAAGACATCTCTCCAGGAATTTTTTCACTTTCTTTATAATCAGAAATAACTCCAGAAATTAAAAACCCAAGAAGAAATGTGGTCGCAGCAATAAGGCTTGTAAAAAGAGCACTCAAAGAAATATATTCGAAACCCAATACATGAAATATCATTTTTAATATAACTACGCCCAAAACAATAGGAATAATTCTTATAGACAAACTCCATTTTTTTATAGAAAACAGTATTTTTTCTCGTATCATACGCAGCGGGGAAGTTTACTTTTTATAACAACTTTTATACTATAGCATAGAAAGTATTAAAAATAGATTATTTCTCTCTCATTATTATGAAAAAAATTACAGAAATTCCTTTTTTTGGATCATTTCTTTTTCTTTTTTTTGGTCTTATCGCTGGATATTTTATTGATGGATTTCGAGGTGTCTGGATCGTAGCACTTCTTTCTGTTTTAGAAATTTCTCTTTCCATAGACAATGCTGTCGTTAATGCAAAAATTCTTGAAAATTGGAATCAGAAATGGCAAAGAATATTTCTTATTTTTGGACTCCCTATTGCTGTTTTTGGTATGAGACTCTTATTTCCCATACTCATAGTTGCACTAGCAACAGGAATGGGATCTTTTGCCGTTCTTGATCTTGCTTTAGAAAATCCCGAAGGGTACGCTCACCTTCTTGAAGGTGTTCATCATCAAGTAGCAGCTTTTGGCGGGATGTTTCTTCTTATGGTATTTTTTCACTTTTTTATTGACACAAGAAAAAATAATCATTGGATTGAAAAATTAGAAAAGCCCCTCACCAAACTTGGACAAATTCAAGCTGTTGAAGCTGCTCTCGCCCTTCTTATTCTCATTACCGTATCAGGAATGCTTGATACAAAAGAAAGTATAGAATGTCTTACTGCGGGACTCTGGGGACTCATTACTTATATTTTCTCTAAAGGTATTGGTTCTATTCTTGGAGGATCTAAAGGTGAGAATACCTCACCCATTATACGCCAAGGTATTGCTGGATTTCTCTACCTTGAAATTCTTGATGCTTCTTTTTCTTTTGATGGTGTGCTTGGTGCCTTTGCCCTTTCTAATAATCTCTTTATTATTGCCATAGGATTGGGGGTAGGTGCGATTTTTGTTCGATCACTTACCATTACGCTTGTTGAAAAGAAAACTCTCACCACCTATCGTTATTTAGAGCATGGTGCTTTTTGGGCCATTGGCGCTTTAGCAATATTAATGCTTCTTGGTGTTGTACAAGAAATTCCAGAAGCTGTTACTGGTCTCATTGGGGCTATTCTTATCGGAGCATCCTTTTTTCATTCCTTACAAGAAAAAAAGAAATTTTCTTCCGTACAATCCAAAAAATAAATCCAAAGCAAAACAAAATAAAAATTCAACTGTTTAAAGTGAAAAATGTCTTTCTTTCTAAATTTTTTAGAAAGAAGTTTAGAAAGGAATAACTAAAAGCTCAAAAATGAAAGTATTCGATTCCAAAGGGATTGTTTTTTATTCAGCACATTCCCCTTATCATCAAATTCTATTTCGGATGTAATTTTTATCTGAAATATACCAAAAAGTTTTTCTCTATCTAAAACAGTTGCTTTATTTCCATCTCTATTGAGAATATTTTCTTCTTCATAGCCCATTATTTTTAATACATCTTCTTTCATCTCTTGCTCTTCCATTAATGGAGCTTCGTTATTTTCAGTTAATCCCGCTTCGGAAGAAGTTTCTTCGTTTAAAATTCCATAAGGTATTGCTTGAATTTTTCTTCTGAAGGAATAATTACTTCTTCTGTTACAGGAACAACTTTTTCCTGTATAGGTTCTCTTTCACTTTTCTCATCCTCTCGTTTTTCTGATGACTCCGAAGTTTCATCTTTTCTTTCTTCCGATTCTTCTTTCTGACTTTCTTCACCCAAAACCATTGCTGCATACATCGGCTTTGAATAAAATCCAAAAAACATAATGATTGCAAAAACAAAAAAGGGAAGAGCTCTTGTTTCGATTCTTAAAGAATTCATAAATACTATATATTTAAAAAATAAAGTGCACTCTATTTTCTCATATTTTTTGAAATGAGACAAATTCCAAAAATCCCCAAACTAATAGCCTCAAAAATTTCTTCGCATAGCCTTATGCTATGCACAATAGTTTCTTCACAGAAAGCGTTCAGACAAAACACTAATGTTTCATCCTTTAATACAATTCCATCCAGAATATCTAATATTAACGCTATCCCCAATAAAAAAAAGGCTATGAGTGTATACTTTCTTATTTTTTTTATATGACTATTCCACAATTGAAAACCAAGAAAACCAAACGCCAAAGAAAGTGCTGGTAAATAAAAAAGAATCCATATGTAAGTAGGAAAAAAACTAAGCCATTCATTTTTAGAAACTACGATACCACTCAATCTCTCATGAAAATAAATAGCGTCATCTATACTAAAAAATGTGAAAAGAAACGCTACTGCCCACCATATTTTTTCTCTACTTTCCCAATACGTATGGAAAGAGAAAAGTGCAATAAGAAAAAGAGCTACACTACTTATCCAAGTAAGTGGATTTTGCTCTCTTGTAGCTAAAAAAACATCCCTCAAAGGAAAATTTGGAAGAAAAAAGAAAACAAACAAATCAATAAAAACCAAAAATATAACAAAAATAAAACCAAATATATATGTTTTTCGCAAAAATTTCCAAGAAAAATACATACCTTTTTTATTACACTACCAACCAAATCTCTTTCTTAACAATTTTATAAAAAAAGCGAGTAGAGTAACACTTGTTACCACTACCATAGCATATCCAGCAAAAGCACTCTCAAATGCAAATGCTTCATAAATTCCTCCCGCATAGAAATAAACATAGGATAGTCTCTGAATACGTTTCCAATTACCTTTCAAAAAGATAATGGAAAGATTATTTGATGTAAGAAGAAGTATGAGACCAGTAATATCACCAATGTGAGCAAAGAATGCATAATTTTCTAAAGACCAATAAGAAGCACTAAATATTTTTGCCAAATAATTTGAAGAAGGATCAATAATATTTCCCAACATAAACCCCACAACAATCGAAGCTGAGAGAACACCAAATCCTTTCCTTAACAAAACTAAATTGCGAAGCCATTTTTGACTAGAAAAAATATCTGCTAAAGGTCGAATAAGCATAACAAGAAATACAGAAAAAAAGGATATCATAAAAAGATTTCCTTTCACCACAAAGTTATCATCTCCAAAAGCAGAATAAAGAGGGAGATACATAAGAATAAAAAGTGATATCGCCAAAAGAATATTCTGTATTCTTCGTAATGCTTTCATATTTTTTTTATTATCTATTAATTAATCAGTGTTCTTACTTTACCATGTACATCTATAAGTACAAAATTAACGCCTCGAGAAACTAGAAATTTTTCAGCCTTATTTATTCCCAGAATTATTGCATATGTCGCATAGGCATCTGCGATATAACCATCCTTGCATATAACACTTGCCGAAATAAGATCACTTTCTGAACTTATTTTTGAATAAGGATTTACAATGTGATGTAAATTCTTTTTTTCATACTTCCATTTTCTTTTATAGGTTCCGCTTGTGCAAAGCGCTTTATCTTTAAGAACAACTTGAATATTTTTCTTTTCGTCTTGAGGGTGCAGTATAGTAAAAATAAATTTTTTATTTTTAGCGTTCAATCCTTTTGTATAAATATCCCCACCAATATTAATTATCAATCCTTTTGATTTATTCTCTTGTGCAATTTTTTGAGTCACAAAACCCTTAAGAAAACCCCCGAAATCTAAGCGCTGATCTTTTTTTAAAGAAAGTTCACAATTATCTCTTCGGATATCCTCCATACAAGTATTGTATTTCAAATCGCCAAAAGAAATATTATCTCCTGCTTTCATTTTTTCGAAAGAACGATCATATCCAATACGACCCACTTGAATAAGAGAATTAAATCCTCCCTCCGTATCTTCATATACTATTTGAGCTTTTTCGTACACTTCCAAAAAATCATCAGTCATTTTCATTGATTTTTTTGTATTGAGTTGCATTAACTCACTCTCATTACGAAAACGAGAAAATTTTTCTTCATAGTTTTGAGCTATTTCTAATGCTTGTATAAAATAATAATCCCCTTCTTCCTCACTCTCAGCAAGAAAGGTTAAATCAAAATCACAACCCATTATTCTCGTATGATAATTGTATTCAGAAAGCATATGTATTATACTATTAAAACTTCTTTTTATATCTAAAGGATACGTATGCAAAAACATATCATCACCATTCTTCTTAGTTTTTCTTCCGTTCTTTTTGTAGTTCTCTCAGGAACTATTATGGCGTATCAAACGAATATCATCCCAGACGTGGAAGATAAGTTTCAAAAAGCTATTCGAGAAAAAGATACCATTTCTGCTTATGTTACGCAATTAGAAGAAGAACTCGCTCTTGCTAAAGAGAAACAACTTGAAATGGAAAATAAACTCAGAGAAAAACTCGCCAACGAAGAGCGTCGTGTTCTTGAAAAAAATCAGGAAGAACAAAATGCTCGTATCGCTGCTGAGAAAAAAGCTGCTGCTCAAAAATTAGCTACTCAAAAAAAGGCTGCTGAAAGTGCTCGTCTTGCTGCTGAAAAAGCTGCAAAAGAAAAAAGTACTTCCAGTAAAAAATCATCTGCTTCTTAAAATTTAATCTTCCCTATTTATCACTCAATAAAAAATAAAAACCCCTCTTCTTTAGGTTGAAATAGGGGTTTTTAAAAACGTCTTTTCTCTAAAAATTTTATGAAATTATTATTTTCTTTTGTCACGAAATTTTCACAGGCTTAAACTAGAAACGTAAGAGTTACAGTAGAAAATAACAATGACTCATTGTTATCCTACTAAAAAGTAAATTCTTTTGCTTTGGTCCAATTTTTTTGATCATAAACGGATATTGATTTTTTCCCAATAACATAGAGATACTTATCAATATAAACCGCTCTTTGAATTTCTTTATCACCACTTGCAAGTTTCATTTTAAGTTCCCCATCATTGTACGAGAATACGTATCCACCTTCAGATCCAGGAAGGAAAAATATTTTATTCTTGGGGTCTGCCAAAAAAGCATTATGATTATTCGTCGCCTCAGAAAAATATTCTTTGAGAAGATATTTACTTACCTCTCGAGGATTATCCGGAGAGCTCACATCAAATAATGACAATTTTACTTTCCCTTCCTCCATACCAATTCCCAAAATAAGATTTTTCTCCAAGGGGTGTAAGTATGAAGAATATCCAGGAATTTTCAATTCTCCCGCCTTTCTTGGTTTATCAGGATTAGAAAGATCAAGTACGTAAAATGGATCCGTCTGACGAAATGTTACAACATACCCCATATCTCCCAAAAACCTTGCCGAGTATATTTGTTCCCCCAAACCAAGATCTTTTATCGAACCCCTTTCTTCAAGATTTTTTCCTAAAATATAGACATCATTTGAAGATTCCGAGCCTCCAAAAAAACTACCATCTATCGTTGTTGCTACACGAAGAGTACCTTCATATTCATCCAAAGAAAATTGATTAAGGAGTCTTCCTGGAACAATTCCTGTTGAATTAATTTCTAAATTTTTTATCGCTATTTTTACTATTTCCGTTGAATACATTTCTCTTTTGTGTTTTTCTCCAAAAAGAGACATTCTATTTTCAAGCTCATTAGAAAACTTTAATTGATCATCTTCATTTTGGAATAAAGATTCATCTTCCATAACCTTTCCAAATTCAAGCATTTTTGATTCCTGACTTATATCATACTGTGCTATTTTTTCTACTCTTTTCAAAGCTTCGGGAGAAAATAAATCCTCTTGCTCCATAATAAAATTTAAAAAAGATCTAGAAAAGTCTCCGTATATTCCATAAGCAATATACAGAAAATCTTTATTCATATAGAGAGTGGAATTATCCAAAGATCCAACAAAAGACATTGATTTTCTTAAAGATCCATTTTTTGGATTGATTACCGAGATAGAATAGGTTGAATTTATAAAAGCTCTTCCCGAAGAAGGATAATATATCTCATTACAAGGAATACTTATTTTATCCACTCCCAAAGACAAGGGATATAGAGGACAAGGATGTGTTTTATTTATAAAGGTATTACTCACTACATAAAGTTCTTTATCTAATTTTCTTGATTGAACTAAAGAAGTATTTTCCTCAGAAGCTATTTTCCATTTTTCAATCGGATTTTTTACATTCGAAATATCAAATCCAAAAATATCATTTCCTGAAAATATCACAAGCATATTTTCAAAAAGAAGCATCTTTCCCGTCTTTTTTATTTTTCCATTTTGCACCATTTCATCAATGGGAAAGGCTTTTATAAGGGAAGTCTCACTATCATTTTCAATTGGTTCTCTTGGTGGCAAAATAGAAGAAGGAGGTGAAATAGATGGTGGTAAAGCATCTATTTGCACTTGATTTTTTTCATTCTCTTCGAAAGAAATTCCTCTTGGTTCTAATGCGGTAACATCATCATAAAAATAATATCGTTCATTCTCTCGAGAATAATATATTTCTTTTCCATCGGTTTTTACAATATCTGGCTCATCAATACCCACAACCTGAACATTTGTTTGAGAAAATCTTCCGGCATTCGTACTATCTCCTTTTTTAGATTCCAAAGTAAAAGGCATATCACCTCCATTACCATTAGGAGATCCCATCATTAAAGAATTTTTATCAACAGATTCACCAAAATTTCGAGGAGTACTCATTTCATATTTTTCAGCATTTTCAAGATACTGTTTAAATTCTTCTTCGGAAGAAAACTGCTTTATAGAATTACGTGCAATACTTTCGTCTTTCTTTTTTTCAGATTCAAATATGCTTATACCCTTTGAATTTTCCTTATCATAAAAATTATCAAAAAGAATAAAAAAGATAGAGACTAGAGCAAGCCCTCCCATAAAAGAAAGGAATATCTTCATTTTTTTTTCCATACACAAATAATTTTATTTTTTAAAAGCTATTTTCATAATAACATAGTTACCTCAAAAATTATAGACACCACTTTTATTAAAAATTTTTCTCCTTTATATGGAATGCTTACTTTTTTATTTTTTTTCGAAATGACTTTCTTTTTGTACAAACTATATATGAATAACTTCTACATTATAAAGAATCACTTCGCCATAGTTATCACTCTGACAATATTTTTTATCTTCTTCCGTTTTACAATTTGACTGTGTATAAACACCCGCCTTAAAATAAGCCTCGGAATAATCAAGATCTAATACATATACAGGATCATCTTGTTTATTATAATAAATCGAAGTTTTTCCTTTCTCCGCAACAAACTTCACAGTAAATCTTTTTCCTAATGTGTAATTCGCATCTAAAACATATTCGTTCTCCCCGTCAACATTTACATATAAATTAGGATACTCTAAACGAATCACAATAACATCATCTTCTGAGTCATGGATTTGACCTGCTACTACATGCTGTTTAACTTTTGGGATAGCCGTAACAGCCTGATCAAGAATCATTGTATGTTTTCCTTCGGTTGAAGACCAACTCGCAGAGTTTTTTCCCCCATCTTTCATTTCTCTCAATTCAGATCGAGCGTATTTCGTATTCCCTGTTGTTGGAGCATTTACTGGAGCACGGAAAACAACTCCGTCTTTTTCAGGAGTAAGAGAAAACCAAGGATCTAATCGATATTCATTGAGTTCTGGCTGACGAATTTCCAAAGGATATTTTGGCTTTTTTTCCGTCCCGATAGGAAGTGTTATTTTCCAATTGGAAAGATTTATAATTTTTGAAGGATACGGACCAATAGTATTTTTTGGTTTGAAAAAAAGATCTAAAGAATCGATAGTTGTTTTTTCAACATCTTTTTGAAAAAAATATTCGAACAAAAAAATACTCAAAACACCAATTCCCAAAGAAAAAAGAATATATTTCCACACCATAAACTTCTATAATAAAGACTTGAAAACTATTTATTCTCCACTAGAGAATGCCTTTTCTCTCTCAACAACCCCAATCCCCATTTCTAACCTCTCCTAATTAAACAAATAAAAAGACTATTTCTTTCAAAATACCATCTCTTCCATTTCACCTCCTAAAATGCTTTTTTAAAAGATTACTCTAGAACAAGAATATCATAAGATACTGTTTTTTAATAACTTCTTATTTCCCATTTTGAAAAATAAAAATGCCATTCTATGGCATTTTTATTTGATAATCTTAGTGTATCACTCCCCTATTAAACTTACGGGGTTACCTCTTTATATCGTGCACATTGATTTGTGGTACAAAGAATGTCTCCACCAAGACCAGAACATGTCCATTCGAATTTTCCAGAAGAGTAAGAAAGGTATCTAGGAGTGCCTTTTTTACAAAGAATCGTAGAAGGATTAGTTTCGGGCATTTTTTCATAACAAGGTAGATTTTCTGCGCATTCCCCCCTAACACCTTCACATGAATTCGTAGTTGAATTCCAAGTATAATCATCACTACAGCCAAAAGTTGCTATCACTGTTTCTGTCCTATCCACATTTTTTGTACAGGATTCAGTCCTACCACTACACCCAGAGTTCCATCCCTTAAAAATTACATTATTACTTGTTTTAGGGATAGCTTCTAATGAAACAGGATCTCCTCCATTCACAGTCAAACTACAAGAAGGAGTGCACTCAGTACTATTTGCTTTTACGGTACTTATAGAAGCTCCGTCACCTGCTTTTGTCACAGTAAGTATATATTGCTCATTTCTTACCGTTACCGAAGCAGAATCAGAAAGACCACTATACCTTGCTGAAATAATACTATTACCAATATTTAAGGCCTGTACAGTTCCTCTATTCACAGTTGCTATCGTTGTATTATTTGAAGACCAAATAGAACTATTTGTTACATCAGTAAAACCTGGAGTAGAACAATTAGGAGTACCAGTATAATTACCCCAGTATTGGGCTTTTAAACTACCGCTTGATCCTTTTATAAGATTCAATGCTTCTGGGCAAAGAATAAGATGTGGCGTGGGAATGGGGGTGCACGAATTCGAAAATGCGTTAAAGGTATATCCCGAATCACAAATATATTCACATTTTGCAGGTGTGCAGATTTCTCCCAATGTATATCGTGTATCCCTAGTAATATTTATTTCATCATTAGAACAAAGAGATGCGTTTGGAAAGTTTTTATTTCCTAGACAGGAAGGAGGAATGGGAATAGGAACATCAAAAAGAATACTCACGCTTCTACACCATCGAGTACCATTGCGACATGTTTTAGACCATCTATCTGCAGTTATCTGTGCTATGGTATATGTTCCATTATCAAGAAGCATCGTCATCCAATCCAAATCATCAATTAGGGTTAATCCCGCGTACATGTTCACGACATTTTTATTTGGAAATTTTGTGAACGATTGAATATTCCCCGTATAAGAAAAAGGGGCTCCATGATGAAACCCATATTCTCCTATAAAAAATGCTCTCCTTACTAAATCTTTCCACACAACTCCGGAGGGTGTATGTGATGCAGAAAGAAATCCTTCCGCTGATGCATTACTACAAGCTGACCCAACAACACCTCCTGTCACTGTAACAATATTCCCAGAAAGAGTAACACTTCCTGAATAGATAACAAAAGTACCAAGAGGATCTCCTTCTTGTCCCATTACACGCAATCCTTGTGTATATGCATTTACTTTTTCAGTACCAATTCCCAATATACTAAAAAGAAATAAAAGAAAAAGAAATAAATTCATCGTACTTCTTCTAAATCTATGCGTACTATTTCGCTTTCGAAAAAAAAGATAAAGAACAATTCCTACAGAGATCACTACTGTTATCAGAATAAGAATGCTTAGTTTTTTTTGATATTCCTCTTGAGAAGATTCTTTCTTCATTTCCTTTGTGAAATCATTAAAAGTGCTCATTACCATCACGCTTTGTTCATCAAGAATTTTTCCCTCACCATTTTTTATACGAACAATAGAAGTTGGATTATTACAATTTTTAAAGATAGGCACTGAAAGAGTCTGCTGGGGATTCGTATTCAAAGAACTCTCTATCTTATCAGAACAAGCAGTTCCATTCTCGTCCATAATAGCAATCTCTACTGTGGGAGAACCAGTAATTTCAGTTCCAACACCCCCTCGAGCAGAAGGAAATCCATCAGCAGAAGGGCTCCAAAAGAAACGAATAACAGCAGTATTTCCTTTTTCATACATATTCTTATCAAAAAGAATATTTTGAATAGTCCCTGATTCTCCCTGTATGACATAATGAAGATCAAACTCTGAAGAAAGTTGTCTATTACTTCCTTTCTCAACAAAAGAAAGTATTGTTTGATACGCTTGAGGAGTTTCTGGAACAGGAATATTTATTCTTACAGTTTTTGTTTCTGAAGGGGAAAAAGAAAATATTTGATCTGTAAGATCTTTCTCTGAAATTGTATCTCCAAGAATAGCTCGTTTTTTCGTTTTCAAACGAGGAACAACAGCTTTTGATTCAGCAAAAGGATTAAAAATAGAACACTCCAACATTAATGATTCTTTTTTTGGATCCAAATCCACTCCTTGTAAAAGATTATATCTTTTCGGTATATCTTCAGAAAGAAGGGCTTGTTCTGTTTTTAAATTTTCAATTGTAATAAAACATTTCGAAGGATCAAAAGATAATATTTGTTTTTGTGCAGTAAGTGCAATGTTCTGTTTTACCGAAGTAAACGAAAGAGAAAGTCCATTCTTATTCTCCAAAAAAACCCAGAGATCATAGGTTCCTGAAATAGTATCTGGTACCGTATAAGAAAAACTCTTCTCTATTCGAGAATTTTCACCAATATCAAAAATATCCGTATATGTTTTTGTGTCTGCAAGTAATTGAGAACCATCTTCATTTACATGAATTAATCGGACAAAATATCCAATCTGTGGCTGAAATCCACCTTCATTACTCAAAGCCATTGAGATATCAAATGTTTTATTATCTTTTGAAACAACATCAACGCTATCAATATTAACTGTGGCAATAGTGAATATTTCAGAATCCTCATTATTGGCCATTGCTTGAGGGGGGGTCTCTGCCATTTCTTGTCCCTGAACCCCGAAAGGAATTGAGAAAAAAAATACGAGTAATAAAAAAAGGATTTTTTGATACATATAATTATATTTTTTATTTTTCTATTTAAAATTTTATTGTTTATTACTAGCTAGTTTTCAAAATACTTTACTTTTTCTAGAATAAAGTTTAAGACAATCCATGTTCGCGAAAGCATTGGATATATTTTCTATCTTGTCCTCCCATATGATCAACAAGCCAATCCTCTAAAAATTCAGTAAACTCTTCTAATGAAATTACCCTTTCTTCTTTATACTGCTTTTGAAAATCAAGTGCTTTTTGTAATAATTTTTTATGTTCTTCTTTATGTTCCTCGGAAAATTCGTATTGATACAAATCAAAATAAAATTCCTCCGTTTTAAAGTGATACTGAGCATATTCCACCAAATCAACCATAATACCCTCTAATTCTTGATCGAAAGTTGTATTATTTATAGCATTATGAAGTTTTTCAATAAGACGAGCAAAATGTTTATGTTGTTTGTCTATTCTCTCTATACCAAGATTATACTCATCACTCCAGATAAAAGCCATACTATTTTTGTAAACGAATAAAAAATGTTGTTCCCTTCTCACTTGATTCAAACCAAATCTCCCCTCCGTGCCCCTCAATAATTGACTTTGCTATATACAGGCCCAATCCAGTTCCCTGTGCTTCCGTCATAATAACATTACTTGCTCGAAAAAATTTCTCAAACATATGTTTTTTCTGATCATCAGGAATGCCTATTCCAGAGTCTTTCACAGAAAAACATACCGAACGATCTTCCTCCAAGAAACCAAATCGCACTTCACTGTTTTCTAGAGAATATTTGATAGCATTACTCAAAAGATTCTGGAAAACTTGTTCTATTTTAACCCCATCAATATCCAATAGCAAGACTTCAGGAATTTCTTCATCTAAAACGATAGTAATATTTTTTTCTTTTGCGCTCGGAATTTGTTTCTTTACCACATCTCTTACAATTTCAACTATGTCTGTTTTTTTCATTTCTACTACAAAATTTTTCCCTGTTTCAATTCTAGAAACATTTAAAAGATCGTTTACTAAATCAATAAGACGCTCATTTCCCTCATAGATTTCTTTGGCATATTCCTTCTGCTCATTGGTTAAATTTACATTACTTTCATCAAGAAGAAGTTCTGCAAACCATTTTATACTTGTCAGAGGTGTTCTTAATTGGTGCGATGCTACCGAAACAAATTCTGACTTCATTCTATTTATTTCACGCTCTTTTGTAGCATCTCGAAACACAACGACACAACCAATCACTTCTCCTTTTTTATTTTTTAAAGGTGAGGCACTATCAGCTACAGGCATTCTATTTCCATTTTTCTGAATCAGTGCTGTATGCTCCATCATTTTTTTCTCTTCCCCTGTTTGTATTACATCTTCTACAAACGTATCTCTTTTCATCTCATTATCATCTGATATAAATTTCATCCTTTCAAAATAAACTTCATTCAAAAGAAGCTCTTCATTAGAATAACCCGTCAATGTAGAAACCATATTATTCACCATAACTATTTTAAGATGACGATCCACGACAAACACGCCGTCTCCAATACTATACAAAATAGCATCTAATTTATCTTTTTCTTGCTCCATTTTTTCTTTTTCTATTTCAATATCCTCCAAAACATTAAGAAGTGCTTTTTGAGAATTTTTCAAATTTTCCGTTTGTGCTTCTATTTTTTGATTAATTCTTTTTTCTTTCGTTACATCATGAATTATTCCTTGAAATTCAATTATAGATTCTTTCTCTTGAATAAATACTCCAGAAATTTCCACTTCTCTCATCTCTCCATTTTTATGACGCAATAAAATATTCATTAAACTATCATTTTTTTCTTGAAATGATTGCCAAAATCTTTCTTCCTCTTCCTTTTTTATTTCAGGAAAAAGAAGAAAATCAATACTTTTCCCTTCTATTTCTTCTGGAGAAAATCCAAACATAGCCTCCACAGCTGGAGAAATATACGTTATTATACCCTCTTGATTCACTCGATATACCACATCCTGAATGTTTTTTGTCACAGACTCTAATTGCAAGTCTCTTATAGAAATTTTCTTTTCATTTTGTGATCGTTTTTGACGATATAAAAAGAAAGAAATCCAAAAAAGAATAAGAGTCCCTATTACTACGCTTGGAAAGATTTGTGCTTTTGTAATTTTTTCTTGCCAAACATCTGCGTCAATATCAAGGCCCAAAACACCAATCGACTCTCCAGTTTCAAAATCTTTAACAGGAATAAAAGAAGAAATAAATATTCCCCATGGATCTGTATATGGACCCGCCACCAATGATTCATATCTCTTTGCTACTAAATCTATTTCTTTGGGATAATCTATGTAGACTTCTCCAGGAAAAGCATGATCAGAAGATTCTGTTTCGATAGAATCTACCAAAAAAATCCAGGATTCTCCTTCTTTTCTAAGAAAATAAATCCATCTGATATCAAACTTTTTTAAAGCCTCTCCGACAAGAAGGAATTGTTTCCTCAAATGAAGATATTCTTCATTTTTTTCATCCTCTAAATTCCCCTCTAGAGAAGCTATTTTTTTCGAATCTACGGTCAAATTAACAACTTCACTCAATCGGGTCAATTCTTCTCGAAGAGTTTTTTCTGTTGATTTCTCAAAATATATATTTATGAAAAAACCTACAACAATAAGAGTAAAAAGTCCTGAGAAAAAAATAATATGAGAAATTTCTTTTTTCATTGTCATGCAATTAAAATTCTTTTTCTTTTTTTAATCTGTTTATTTCTTTTTTAAGTTCGATCATTCTTAACTCACGACCTATCATAAATTTATTTACTTTCTCCAACTCTTCAGTTCGACTCAATACCTTTTCTTCCAAGTTTTCTCGAGCATTTTCTACTACCTCTATCATTTCATTAAATGCGGAAGAAATTTTTCCGACTTCATAGCCTGATTCGATATTTATTTTTTGTTTCCTTGAATTTTGAGTTACTTTTTGAATAGAAATAAGAAGTCTATGCAAAGGAGAAGTAATTATTCTCCAAACTACAATCTCAAAAAGAATAAGGAAAGTAAAAAATATTCCACCTGAAAAAAGAACGAGGGAAAGAATCTGTTTATCTCCAAAAGCTAAAGTTTCAGAAACATCACTTTTTAAAAGAATTATTCCCGTTCTTTCTTTTTCAAAATCATATACTGAAAAACCTGAGCATTGGTATTTTTTTTCTCCCTCAGTCACAATTTCATTCCCTACAAATTCATCTTCCGTAGAAGAAAAATCTATAAAACGAGAACAAGAAGAGTGGGTATCCTTATTAGTACTTCCCAAAAAAACATAAGTTTCATTATCATCCCAACGAGAAGATACATCTTTCAAAGACATTGTTTTTTCCCATTCAGATCTTTCCATCAGCTCTTTCTTTCCCAAAAAGACAAAATCATCTCCAACTTCTTGTTTCAAAATATCCAAGAATTCATCTATTTCCTTTCCAAATTCCAAATAGCCAATCAATTGATCCTTATCATAATAAGGAATGACTGATCGAAGTGCGAAAGCTGTTTTTCCTAATTCTAGCCCAGAACTAATTTCTTTCGTTTTTTCTGCGTTCAGAAGTGTTTTTCTCTTTACTTCATCCCCAAATAATGACTTGTCGTGTAAACGTAAAAAAACTGTTCTGTCCGGGAGATGAAAATATAAATGCGTTAAAGCATATCGCTCTTTAAGTCCTTTGAATAGTGGGGCTACTGAAGTATATAATTTTTCACGATCTTTTTCGAGAAAACTATTTTTTATTTCAGAATTTTCAGAAAAAATTTCCAAACCCATAGATAAGTTTTTGATATTTGTCTGTTCCAAACTAGAAAATCTTTTCTTTAAAATACTTACTTTTCTATGTGCTTCCCAGTATAATATTTCGCGTTGAAAATTATTTCCAAAAAAATAAAAAATACTCAATATAGTTATGCTCGAAAGAAGCATAAAAAGAATCAGTTTCGTTCCTATTTTCATTTTTTTTAAAAAATCTCTTTTCATAGTCTTCTTTTAATTAAAATCTGCCACTATTTTCCAAGAAGAAACACTCACATTTGCGTTTACAGCATCCACCGCTACTTGCATTTTTTTAGTTTTTCCATTCACTATTCCCGTTGCATTTATTTGTCGATTTTCTCCTCCTGTATTATTTACTTGATATGAACATTCTCCTCCGGAATCAGCAATGACTAACGAACCTGTAAAAGCGCCGTCGTCCCAAAGTTCTTGAAGTGCCGTCTCAACACAAAGATCAGCTAAATATTCAGCCTGCTGAGCCTGAGCGAAATCTATTCCATTTCGAAGCATAAAAGATGCCAACCAAGAAAAATAAAGCGATAAAGAAAGAATTATTGATCCTAAAAATATCACTGAAACCAAAAGAACATAGCCTTTTTTATTTTTACCTCGGGGTTGCTGTTCCATAAAATGTTTTTTGATAATCAGTATTTTCACTTGTATCGAAATAGCTTCCATTAAACTGTATTTTTATACTTCCCTTTGTTGTGCTTGATCCAAAATTAGTAAAAGAGAGTGTGTCCACAATCATTCGAGAATCCGTAAGAGTAACAGGATCAGAAAGTCCTTCTTTTATTCGCAAAGCACCAGCATTCAAATCAAAGATTGTAGGACTCTTAGTCACATCGTCCACAACGAGAGTAAGCACGGCTGAATTTTCACCAAAAATAGGACCTGTAATGCTCTGTGCATTCTTGATAGATTTTGTTATAAAGCGCATTGCTTCCCAACCTTGAATTTCTACTTCTGAAATCGCTTGATTTCTTTTTTTCATATTTTCATTCACAGTAATAAATGAAACTATAGACGTTAAAAGTATACCCATTATAGCAATGTATATAAGTAATTCTATCAATGATATTCCTTTTTTATTATGGCAAAATATTTTCATCATATCCTTATAACTATTTTTTCCACACAAAGTCATACCACTGATCCGTATTTGCTGATCCATTAGTTCCTTGTGTATTCAAAGCTTTTCCAGCAGGCGTTGTGTAGACAGTGCCGCTTACCGAATCAAAAGCTATAGAATAAAGGCTTCTGTTACTGCCCCCAAAAAGAAACATCGCTTCTTCAGAATCTGGATTAACAATAATTTTATTCGTATACACCGTATTTCCTAAGGACGGCAAAGAAATGGCTGAGCTAAATATATGAGATGATGGATTATATGTTCTCATTTTTGGTATAGCCGTATTATCAGAATAGACAACGACTCCAGAAAGACCATTAGGTGCATAATTAAAATCTAAACCAAAAACCCCCGTAGCACTCACTGCTGTAGTTGTTATTATATTATTCGTTGGCGTAGCTATTGTGGGTGTAAAACTATTCACCTCAAAACAAAGAAATTGCTGTGGATTTTTATTATCTTTATAACAAGTCATAAATTGATTTGCTCCTTCTCGCCCTTGTATCATGACATTCATAGAACTATTACTTTGCGTTGGACTATTCACACGAGAAGACCATGCCCCACCACCACTTCCATTGGCAGTAAATACTTTTACAGAGATGTATCTTGTCGTTCCTTCAGAATACACCATAGCACCCACAGAAGTATTTTCTGGACTCCAAGAAAAATCTGCTAATCGAACGGTATTAGCAACACCACTCGTAGTATGCTGGAGGTATGTCCAACTTGTTGTAGTATACGATCCTCCATTAAAATATTGTGTGAAAACACGCCTATTTTGTCCCGTAAAGGCAACCATAATTTCTTTTGTCTCCGGCCTCGCCTTCGCGACTACAAAATTTGGATATGTTGAAGCTGTTTTCATTGAAACTTGTACTCCCCATGAAGTTCCATTCCACACTCGAAATTTTGGTGTATTGGTAAAATCACTGTAGATTACCACAAAATCTCCATTACTCAAATAAACTCCATCATAATTTTGTGCATACAAAAACGTATTCGCATTCCAACTAGAAAGTAATTGCACATTCCCCCAAGAAGAACCATTATATACCTGCGCATAAATAGATTGTTGTGTTCCATTAAAATGTCTGGAAATAGCAATATATTCATCACGATCCTCTGAAGCATAGACGCGAGCTGTTCGCAAAGCTTTATTCGTTGTTGTTTGATCAATATCAGCAAGAGAGGCGACTGAACCCCACGTGCCACTTTCTTCTTCATACATGCGATATTTTATCGAATCTGAAGTTGTTCCCCCATCTCCAAAAACGAGCATTCCTCGATTCGTTTGCATTTTTGAAATTTTCCAATTCGTCAAACGACTTTCTAATGTCACTATTTTCTCTTCCGAATCCTGAGTCCATTGTATAGTCGATTGTACCTTCTTAGTATTTTCATTCAAAGAGGAAATGGTAATACTTCTTGTAAAAATATCTTGTATATCCTGACTTCCGCTAAATATCCATTCCCCACCCTGTGTATCCAGCCCATACGTACCATCAATTAAATTTTCAAAATCCTTATCCCGTATACTTTTTGTAGCTTCCAAGCCTTCTTCAGCAAGAAATGTTGCTCGTGATTTTTCTCCAGAGAAAAAAACTATTCTATTGGTAGAAAAAATACTCGTCATTATAGAAGCAACTATAATAGAAAAAATTGCCGTAGCAACAACAGCTTCAACAACGCTAAATCCTTTTCTATTTAATAACCATTCCTTTTTCATTGATTTCTATACTTTTATTTTGATTCCCATCATTAAAATATATTACACCCACATCTGAAGGAAGACCACTCATTTTAGAAAAAATAATTTGCGTAAGACCTGAAACGCTCGCTACTTCCGAAAGGCTAACGACTTCATCATAAGAAATATTTCGATTGATGAAATCATTTCCCTTAAAAACAAGTATTTGACTCGCAGTAATATGAACCCCCCAATCATCATCATTATTACCATTTAAAGCCTTCATTCTCGCTAATCTAATAGTATTATTTGCCTGTTCTATGGAAAGAAGAAAATCATTTCCTTTTTTAAAAGAAAAAAATCCACTCACACCTATACTTGCGAAAATTCCAATAACAGCCATTACTGTCAAAACCTCTATCAATGAAATTCCTTTTTCTTCCTTTTTAAAAAAATAATTTCTCATTTAATAATATTTGTAAGATTATAAATTGGTAGCATAGTTGCAAGTATGAAGATAACCACACCTAATCCCATGAGAATCAAAAGGAGTGGCTCGATAATAATAGGTAAATTTCTTGAGGTATTTTCCAATTTTAATTCATAAAGATCACTAATACGAAAGAATGTCTCTGAAAGTTTTCCTGTTTTTTCTGCAGAAGTTAGCATTTGCAATACACTTGAAGGGATAAGTTTTTTTGATTTTGGGTACATTTTAAAACTCTCCGAAATAGAGATGCCTTCCGTTACTTTCCCTGCGATAAATTCATAGAGTTTTTTATAATTATCAAAAGTTGTCGCTCCTACCATAATCTGAAATGCGCGATTTATGGATAATCCTGATTGAGAAATATTTCCCATAAGATACCCAAATCGAGTTACCTCACTTTGCTGAATAAGTTTTTTCACGAAAGGGATATGAAACAAAAAAATATTTCCGATAAATTTCGTTTTTGGAAAGCTAAATAAGAAATAAAACATCGAAGCCACAATAAGAAAAAATATTGGGAAAAATATATATCCATATTTTGAAACAAAAACACCAAATTGAACGAGTATACGAGTCAACATTGGAAGTTCTACATTCATATCAGCATATACTTTGGCAATTTGTGGTAACGAAAACCATGCAGTCCCCACACCACCTATCATGGTAGCAACAAGAATAATTCCTCCATATAAAAGTGAGGAATTGATTTTTGCTTTTAATTTTCGATCTTTATCATGAAGAAGTACTACTAGTTTGAGATTATTGACAAGATTCCCAGATAATTCTCCCGCATGAATAATTTCTATTATATCTTCTTCGAAAAAATTTTGTTGCGTTAACGAAGTTGATAGCATTTCTCCAGAGTCAATAGCTTCTTTTATTTTTACAATGATTTTCTTCATTCTCTTTGAAGATGTTTCTTCTTTGAGTGATTCCAAAGCCTCGGAAAGAGAAAGTCCTGCTGAAAGAAAATATGACAAATTTTCTATAAATTCGTATGCCTTATTTTGCAATCCAAAATACAAAAATGGAGATAACCAACGAGGAATTTTTTTTTCATTTTTCATACTCACTATGTATTTTACTCAACAGTTGGAGGTGTTACCCTAAAAATTTCCTCATAACTCGTAATTCCCAAATTAGCTTTATCTTGAGCATCTTCAAAAAGAGATCTTGCTCCCTGTTTTTTTGCTACATCCCAAATTTCTTGCGAAGTAGCACTTCGCAATATAAGTGTTTGGATTTCTGGAGTTACTTGAATTAATTGAAAGGCCGCTATACGTCCTTTATATCCAGTTCCTCGACAAACAGAGCACCCCTTTCCTTGATAAATATTTTTTAGTCCCTTGAGATATTTAGAAAATTCTACAGGAAATTGAGATGCGTATTCTGAAGTAACTTCTTTACTATAGCGACACTTTTCACAAAGTTTTCGAAGCAATCTTTGTGAGACAACAAGATTCAATGTTGATGCTAACAAAAATCTCTCAACACCCATATCCATCAATCGAAGAAAGGTGGATTCAGCATTATTCGCATGAAATGTTGAAAAAAGAAAATGTCCCGTAAGTGCTGCATTAACAGAGATATCCGCTGTCTCCGAATCACGAATTTCTCCTACAAAAATAACATCGGGATCTTGACGAACAATAGATCGAAGTCCCCGAGCAAAGGTGATATTAGAATCAAGATTAACTTGAATTTGATTTGCTCCGTGAATAATGTATTCAACAGGATCTTCAATAGAAGTTATATTTATTTCAGAATTATTTATTTTTGTAAGTAAAGAATATAATGTTGTACTCTTTCCTGAACCTGTCGGACCACTAATAATAATCATTCCAAAAGGCCTTCTGATCGTAGTCTCAAATATTTCTTGATCTTTTTGTGAAAGACCAAGATTTTCTAAGCCAAGACTACTACTTTGTCTCGAAAGAATTCTTAGTACGATTTTTTCTCCTTCCACAATAGGAACGATTGAGATTCTCAAATTCAATTCTGTTTTATTGATATAAAAATGAAGTGCGCCATCTTGAGTCGTCTTATGTTCATCAATTTTAAGAGAAGCGCTTATTTTAAGATGATTTATAATATTTTGATAATACTGTGGTGTTACTTCGCCAACCTCTTGAAGGACTCCGTCCACACGAAAACGAATACTTACCTTTTCTTTCATTGGTTCAAAATGAACATCAGAAGCACTTCTATTAAGCGCATCTTTTAAAATTTCCAGTACCATTTCTGGAGCAACTTTATTTTCCGATTGAATGATATTTGTAAAGCGATCTGCTAAATTCTCTTTATAATAAGAGAAAGCCTTCTCAATATCTACATACATTGAGTATGCAAGTTTTATTTTTTTTGTATTAAAAATCCATACTAATTTTTCCTTAATTTCAGGATTACTCGGATCGCTCGTTGCGATTACCACAGAATCATTCGTTTCCTTATAGAGTACAGCATTAAGCTTTTTTGCCATTTTTTCTGGAATTCTTAATACCTGTTCTGAACTTACTTCATTGGTATTCAAATCCGCATAAGGAACTCCGTAATACTCAGCCATGGCCTGACCAACCAAATCCAAACTTAAAACATTATTCTCTAACAAATAATCTAAGGCAGATGCATTTCCTTTTTTTTCTCTATGAAGAGCCTTATCAAAATCCTCTTGTGAGACATATCCTTCTCGTAATACGATATCAAGGATATCTTTTTCATTGATAGCCATTTCTTTATTTTATTTCTTAGAACTTATTTTATTTTTCTAAAAAAGATTGTATTTTTTCAACAATCTGATTAAGTGATGTGTCCGATTTGACAATATAATCCACTGCGCCAAGGTCTTGAGCTCGTTTTTTGTCCTCTTCTTGGCTTAAATTCGATGCCACCATAACAGGAACCTTATTTTTTTCCTTTCTTAATTTTTCCAATACTTCAAAACCTGAAATCTTTGGAAGCATAAGATCTAATAAGATAAGATCGAACTTCTTCTTTCCCTTTTTCTCAAAAAATTCATTCGCTTCTTTTGCGCCCTCAACTTGAAAACCGGCATTCTGTAATTTAATGCTCATTGCTTTCATTATTGAAATCTCATCTTCAACAATAATTATCGATTTAGACATAAAAATATCTACACATTCATTCATTTCTTAACCTTATTTTTCGAGTATACTCCATATTCTCATAAAAAACAAAATAGAATTAAGATACATGTAGAAAATATTTCCGCTTAGAATATTCTCTCCTACTTCCCATCCCCCACAGTAACCGTCATACTATGAGTAAGACGATTCCCTGCTTTATCTGTTACTTTGAGAGTAAGGGTGTAGATTCCATTTGAAACAGATTCAGGGATGATGAAGAAAGAATCTTTTTTGTTTGGTATCTTTTTCCATTCTTTATGATAGGGAGTGAGTTTTACTTGATAGGAGTCTATACCAGAGAAGTTATCTTTTGCAGGAAAGTCTATTCTTGTTCCTCTTGTTACGTTTTGTGTTTTTGGAAGTTCTGTTTTGAAGGTTGGAGCTTTTCTATCATAGATTACTTTAAACCATTGTGAGATGTCAGATTCATTTCCTGCTTCATCTATAAGTTTGATAGCATAGTGTCTTGAATCATTTTCTTTTTTTGGGAGAGAGTATTCCCAATTCCCATCTTTATCTATACGTGCAGTAGCTATTTTTCTTTTTGCTCCAAGATAGGTTCTTTGATACACAACGACAGTTCCATTCTTTGCTTCTTCATTCCTTCCTTTAAGTTTGGGACGTTCTTTTTGTGTATAGAAGGTTTCTCCTTCTTCTATGTTTGTTTTCTTTGTTCCTTTGAGTTCGAGAGTGATTTGAGATTTTGGTTCGAGGGTAGGTTCTTTTGTATCTATAGTAGTATCTTCTGAAGGAGATGTTTGTATGCTTGTACTATTTCCTACATTGTCTGTTGATCGTATGTATATGATGTGGTTTCCATCAGAGAGATTGGTGAGGGTGCAGGTGAATGATTCTTCTTGTTCTTCAAAGAGAGAATCGTTTGAGGTGCATGGAGTCCATGATCCTGAGAGAGAGTCGAGTTGATACTCTACGTTTTGGATAGTTCCATCAGTATCTTTTGTTGTTCCGGTAAGAATAAGAGTGGAATCATTGGTAAGAGGAGGGAGAGGGTTAAGCGTGAGGGAGGGATAGGTGAGGTCTATTTGAATAGAGACTTCTGATTCTTCTCCTTCTTGGGTGGTATTGTCTGCACTATCTGTTGATCGTAGGTATATGGTGTGCGTACCTTCAGAGAGTTCTTGGGTTTGGCAAGAGAATGCTTCGGAGGAAGAGTCAAAGGTGCCGTCGTCTGCGGTGCAAGTACTCCAAGAACCGGAGGTGGAGTCTACTTGGTACTCGACGCTTGCTAGAGCATTTCTTGCGTCAGTAGCAACTCCGGTAATGGTGGGAGTGAAGTCTCCGGTGGGAGAAGAGGGAGAATCAAGCGTAAGTACAGGAGGGGTGAAGTCGTAGGAGAAGACGGAGATGAAGGCGTCGTCGCCTCCATAGGGTGATGCCGTGGTTTCATTGGGGTCGGTGGTGTCACCGTCGCCGTTGAGGTCGGCGGTGTCGTTTACACTTCCTGTGACCAGTACATTACCGTCAGCGTCGGTGGTGATGGAGTAGCCGTAGTCATAGCCCGCTCCACCAAGGCGCGTATACCACAGATTGGTACCCGAGGCGTCAAAGACGGAGATGAAGGCGTCGTCGCCTCCATAGGGTGATGCCGTGGTTTCATTGGGGTCGGTGGTGTCACCGTCGCCGTTGAGGTCGGCGGTGTCGTTTACACTTCCTGTGACCAGTACATTACCGTCAGCGTCGGTGGTGATGGAGTAGCCGTAGTCATAGCCCGCTCCACCAAGGCGCGTATACCACAGATTGGTACCCGAGGCGTCAAAGACGGAGATGAAGGCGTCGTCGCCTCCATAGGGTGATGCCGTGGTTTCATTGGGGTCGGTGGTGTCACCGTCGCCGTTGAGGTCGGCGGTGTCGTTTACACTTCCTGTGACCAGTACATTACCGTCAGCGTCGGTGGTGATGGAGTAGCCGTAGTCATAGCCCGCTCCACCAAGGCGCGTATACCACAGATTGGTACCCGAGGCGTCAAAGACGGAGATGAAGGCGTCGTCGCCTCCATAGGGTGATGCCGTGGTTTCATTGGGGTCGGTGGTGTCACCGTCGCCGTTGAGGTCGGCGGTGTCGTTTACACTTCCTGTGACCAGTACATTACCGTCAGCGTCGGTGGTGATGGAGTAGCCGTAGTCATAGCCCGCTCCACCAAGGCGCGTATACCACAGATTGGTACCCGAGGCGTCAAAGACGGAGATGAAGGCGTCGTCGCCTCCATAGGGTGATGCCGTGGTTTCATTGGGGTCGGTGGTGTCACCGTCGCCGTTGAGGTCGGCGGTGTCGTTTACACTTCCTGTGACCAGTACATTACCGTCAGCGTCGGTGGTGATGGAGTAGCCGTAGTCATAGCCCGCTCCACCAAGGCGCGTATACCACAGATTGGTACCCGAGGCGTCAAAGACGGAGATGAAGGCGTCGTCGCCTCCATAGGGTGATGCCGTGGTTTCATTGGGGTCGGTGGTGTCACCGTCGCCGTTGAGGTCGGCGGTGTCGTTTACACTTCCTGTGACCAGTACATTACCGTCAGCGTCGGTGGTGATGGAGTAGCCGTAGTCATAGCCCGCTCCACCAAGGCGCGTATACCACAGATTGGTACCCGAGGCGTCAAAGACGGAGATGAAGGCGTCGTCGCCTCCATAGGGTGATGCCGTGGTTTCATTGGGGTCGGTGGTGTCACCGTCGCCGTTGAGGTCGGCGGTGTCGTTTACACTTCCTGTGACCAGTACATTACCGTCAGCGTCGGTGGTGATGGAGAGGCCGTAGTCATAGCCCGCTCCACCCAACCGCTCCGCCCATTCGGGAGTGACCGAACCAGCATGAACTTCCAAAGAAAATGCAAAGAAAATAAAGAACATTCCCAAGAATACAGGAAGTGGATATATTTTTTTATACGATGTTTTTTTAAAAAAAGAAATCATAGGTATAGCATGTATTATTTGAGTATTCTTTACAAAGAAACTTTGGAATATTTTTTTTGAAAAACGCATAGAGATTCTTTTTATCTTTTTTACTCTTTTTAGTATACCACAGAAAAAAAAAGGGGGGAAGTATTTTCTTCTTTTCTTTACAATATATGAAATTCACTCTGTGTCATTGCGAGGTTTTGCGAAGCAATCTATTTGAATTTCTTTTCTTTGTTTTAAATTCTAGATTGTCACGTCCATCCTTAGACAAACTCAGGATTTCTCGCAGAATTAAAAGAAAGTATTTTTCTTTCTTCTTTTCTCCTCTCCTCCCCTCTCCTAGCATCCCCAAGAGAAAGGATTATACCAATGAGAAGTACATGATGATGAAGATGTGGTATCAAGAGTCTCAAAAGGAGGTGTATTGGAAGAAGACTCTCTTTCTTGTGTTTGATAAGCATTAGGAGTTGAAGATGTTGTTTGAGATGGTAAAGGAGTTGTTTGAGTATTCATTTCTTGTTCTTGATTCTCTTTTTGATTTTCTTTTTTTTTTCTGTCTCCACTCCCTTTACCTCTTGTTTTGTAAGCGTAATCGTATGATAGGTATGATTTCCTGCTTTGTCTGATACTTTGATATCAAGTGGGTAGGTTCCATAAGGAACGGCTTCAGGGATAATGAAGAAAGGATCATTTTTTCCTGGAGTAGGCATCCAATCTTTATGATACCCTATGAGTTTGACTTGGTACTTTTCTATACCTGATTGATCTTTGAGTCCTTCTTGTTCATCGGTTGCAGGGAAATCTATTCTGGTTCCTCTTTGTGCAGTAAGAGTTTCTGGGAGGGTGGTGGTAAATGTTGGAGGAGTTTTGTCATAGATAACTTTAAACCAATCTGAGATATCAGATGCGTTGTTTGCTTGGTCGGTAAGCTTTATTGCATAGTATCGGGAATCATTTTCTTTTTTTGGAAGAGAATAGTTCCATTTTCCATTCTTATCTATAGAGATAGTAGCTATTCTTTTTTTTGATCCAAAGAATGTTTTTTGATATATAGTAATGATTCCATTCTTTGCTTCTTTGTTTGTTCCTTTAAGTGTAGGACGTTCTTTTCTTGTAGAAAATGTTTTGTTTTCTTCTATGTTTGTTTTGGATCCTCCGTTAAGAGTGAGGGTGATGTTTGATTTGAGATCAAGATCAGGAGATTCGGTATCTATGGTAGTTTGTTCAGAAGTGGAGGTAGTGATTTGCGTTGTGTTTCCTACATTGTCTGTGGCTCGTATATATATAGTGTGAGATCCATCTTGGAGATTCTCTATGGTACAAGAGAAAGATTCTTCTTGTTGATTGAAAGTATTGTCAGTTGCTTGGCAGAGTGTCCAAGAATTGTCTGTGGAGTTTACTTGGTATTCTACTGATTGTATGGTTCCATCTTGGTCTCTGACTCTTCCTGTGAGGGTAAGGATGGAGTCATTGGTGAGTTCTGGGAGAGGGTTAAGTGAGGGAGGGATAGGTGAGGTCTATGGTGAAGGTGAGAGATTGTAGTGTTTCGTTTTGCAAAAGAGCATTGTCTGTTGCTTTGATGTATATGGTATGCGTACCTTCTTGGAAGGTTTGTTCGGGACAAGAGAAAGATTCGGAAGGTGAATCAAAGAGAGAATCATCTGGAGTACAAGGAATCCATTCTCCTTCTGTGGAGTCTATTTGATAGTGGACTTGGTATATGTCAGAGAGAGTGTCTGTTGTTGTTCCTGTTATGGTAAATGTAGTGTCTGAAGTTGGTGTGGAGATGGGAGTAAGAGTGAGGGAGGGAGGAGTGGTGTCGTAAGAGAAGGCGGAGAGGAAAATGTCAGCTAATCCAAATCCTGTTCCTGATTCATAAGGATCGGTAAAATCTCCATCACCGTTCAAATCAGCATCACCTGTAACATATCCTGTACTATATATATTTCCTGAAGAATCAAGGGTTGTACCACGAATCCAATCAGTCCCTGTTCCTCCTAAACGCTTTGTCCAAAGATGTGTGCCTTCAGAAGTGAAGGTGGAAATAAAAGCATCAAGTCCTCCAAATCCTGTTCCTGATTCATAGAGATCAGTAAAATCTCCATCACCATTTAAATCAACATCTCCTGTACTATATCCTGTAATATATATTTCCTGAAGAATCAAGATTTATAGAAGAACTACTATCATTCCCTACTCCTCCTAATCGCTTAGCCCAGAGATGAGAGCCTTCGGAAGTGAAGATGGAAATAAAAATATCATTACTACCAAATCCTGTTCCTGATTCATAGGGATCAGTAAAATCTCCATCACCGTTTAAATCAACATCTCCTGTAACTAATCCTGTAACATATATATTTCCTGCGGAATCCATTGTGATACCAGAGCCACCATCACTCCCCACTCCTCCTAACCGTTTAGCCCAGAGATGGGAACCTTCGGAAGTGAAGATGGAAATAAAGGCATCATTATTACCAAATCCTGCTCCTGATTCATAGGGATCGGTGACATCTCCATCACCATTTAAATCGGCATTTTCTGTAACAGATCCTGTAATATGTATATTTCCTGCGGAATTAATTGTTATACCAGAACTATTATCAAGCCCTACTCCTCCTAATCGCTTAGCCCAGAGATGAGAGCCTTCGGAAGTGAAGACGGAAATAAAAGCATCCCAACTTCCAAATCCTATTCCTGATTCATAGGGATCGGTGAAATCTCCATCGCCATTTAAGTCAACATTGTTTCTAATTTGTCCTGTGATATATACATTTCCTGAGAAGTCAAGGGTTATCTTACTACCATTATCCGAATCTATCCCTCCTAAACGCTTAGCCCAGAGGGGAGAGCCTTCGGAAGTGAAGACGGAAATAAAGACATCGAGATTTCCAAATCCCATTCCTGATTCATAGGGATCAGTGACATCTCCATCGCCGTTTAAGTCGGCATTTCCTGTAACAGATCCTGTAATATGTATATTTCCTGCGGAATTAATTGTGATACTAGAACTACTGTCATTCCCGATTCCTCCCAATCGCTTAGCCCAGAGATGGGAGCCTTCGGAAGTGAAGACAGAAATAAAAATATCATTACTACCAAATCCTGTTCCTGATTCATAAGGATCAATGAAATCTCCATCGTCATTTAAGTCGACATCGCCCGTAATCCATCCTGTAACATATATATTTCCTGAAGAATCAAGAGTGATATTAAAACCACCATCACTTCCCACTCCCCCAAACCGCTTTGCCCACTCATGTGTGACTGTTGCTGCCCAAGCCTGACTCGAAAGAAAAAAGAAAACAAAGAACATTCCGAAAAGTGTAGGGAGAAGATGTGATTTTTTATAAGAAAAAATTCTCATATTTTTTATTTCATTCTGTCTTTTTACTTTCTCCTATTCTATCATATTCATAAAAGAGAATGAAATGAATACTCAACACCTTGAAAATAGAAAATTTCTTCTTTATTTTTAAGAAAATTTTTTCGAGATTTTATCTTTACAAAAAAGTAAGATCTCTATAATTTATTTTTCTTTTCTCAAAAAAATACTCCGTTATTCTTTCACGTCAATTTGAAATGAATACATTCCCATTCCGCACGTGCCCTGAATAGTTCCTTCTTCAAGGATTCCTAAATCAATTTCCGTTTCCCCTGTTGGCGGAAGGTTTTCACTTATTTTCATACTCGGGATCGTTATAACAGAAGAACAATCAAATGTCCCTTCCGTTTTTACTTTTAGTATTGTTTGTATATTTACTTTTGCCTTACTTATTCGAGGAGTATAACCACCCTTAGCCTTTATATGTATAATTTGTTTTTCTCCCTCCATAAAGACGTTATCTGATTCCCCTGAAGTAGTAAGTACTTGAATATCTTTCTCAATAGTATTATTTCGAAAAAGGAGAAAGCTTAAAGAAAAAACAACGATTCCTACAAAAACAAGAAAAATAATTTTCATACAATTATTCTCATTAAAAATTAAATACGGGAGAAATAAGTCCGATAGCGACAAAACTATTTATCACATTAAAAAGAGCAAAACTCACCACAATAAGTCCAATTACCTTAAAAAATATACCTGATTTTATTTTTCCACTCTGTATTCCCCAGGGACTAAAACTAATAAGAGCAAGTATTGGTAAGGTACCCAATGCAAATGAAAACATAGTCAAACCTCCTTCTAAAAATGATTTCGTTGAAAGTGTATAAAACTGCATTGACTGTGTAAAACCACAAGGAAGAAAAAAAGTTATCATACCGACAAATAATGGAGTAATTGTGTATTTCATCTTCAAGATTCCTTGTGTTTTTTGTATAATAAATTTTGGCATTGTTGGCTGTAATCTCTTCATCCAAGGAGCTATCTCCAAAAGATTTATGCCCAGTATCAACATAACAAAACTTACTATAAAACTTATCATAAAACTCGCTACTTCACTTAGGGTAAACACAGACCCTATCGATCCAAGAACTCCTCCAAAAAGAAAGAAGGTTATTATTCTCCCGACATGAAACATAATCTGTGAACGCATCCAACCATTCCCTTTAGCAAAGGTAGCTGACAAAGAAAGAAGAAGCCCCCCAACAACAGCCATACAAGTTGATAATGAAGCCACGATACCAATCAAAAAAGCTGTACCGTAGGTAACTTTTTCAGCATGTATCATTTCAACAATTCCTATTTTTTGAAGAAATACAAACAAAAGAATACATCCCAAAGCGATAGGTATGGCAATTATAAAATCAGACCATTTTTTATTTTCATTCTGTTTTTCTGTGGAAAATGTATACTCGTGAGGCGCAAGTAATCTTGTAAATTCTTGTGCAATTTGTTCTAATGATTTATTTCCAAAATCGCCCTCAAATTCAACAGAATTATTTTTTAAATGCGATTTTACATACGTAATATTTGGAAGATTTCCTATCTCATTTTCAATCAAAAGTGTACAAGCATTGCAATGCATACCTCGAACATATAACGTATATTTTTTTTCTTGTTTAGTCATAAGAATTCATTCATTTTAATTTCATCGTCTTCAATCGAAGAGAATTAGTAACAACAGAAACACTACTTCCAGCCATAGCTAATCCTGCAAATATCGGATTAAGGATAATTCCCCATAAAGGGTAAAGAAGTCCCGCTGCAAGAGGTATGCCAATAATATTGTACATAAAAGCCCAGAAAAGATTCTGTTTTACTGTTCGCATCGTCATTTGAGATAATTGAATAGCTTGTGAAAGTTTCTGTATATCTCCGTGAAGTAAGGTGATATCCGCCGATTCAATAGCAATATCACTTCCTGTTGCCATCGCAATACCCACTTCTGATTGAACTAATGCTGGAGCATCATTAATACCATCTCCAACCATAACCACTCGCTTTCCCTGTAGTTGTAATTCTTTAATTTTATCCACTTTTTCCGTTGGTAAAACCCCTGCGATAACTGTTTTAATATTCACCTGTTTTGCTATTGAATTGGCTGTAAGATAGCTATCTCCTGTAAGCATAACAACTTCAATACCTCTCTTTTGTAACTGGGCAATAACCGTCTTTGCTTCGTGTTTCAAAGTATCCGCCAAGGCAAGAAGTCCTATCTTCTTATCATTAACTTCAACAACTATTACCGTTTTTCCCTTTTTCTGAAGTGATGTTATTTCTACATTATTTTTATCATTTTCATCTGGTCTTCGAACATAAACCCTCGCATCTTGTATATGAGCTTTAACACCAATTCCTTCAAGAGCTCTAAAATTCTCTACTTTTTTTAGATCAATTTTTCTTTCTTTTGCTTTTCGAACAATGGCTTGCGCAAGAGGATGCTCTGACGAATTTTCTACGCTTGCAACGCACTGTAAAATTGTTTCTTCTTTCCATTGAGAATCAAGAATAATAATATCCGTTACTTCTAATTTTCCTTTTGTGATGGTTCCCGTTTTATCAAAAACTATCGTATTTATTTTGCTCAAATTTTCCAAAGCTTCTGAATTTTTTATAAGAATACCTCGTTCTGCACCCTTTCCTATACCCACAATAATTGCCGTAGGGGTAGCGAGTCCTAATGCGCAAGGGCAAGCAATAACAAGAACACCTACAAAGGATAAAATTCCATAAGACAAAGCACTAGAAAAACCAAGTACCGTAGAACCAAATAACAACCAAATAAATAAAGTACTCAAAGAAATAATCAAAACTATAGGAACAAAAACACGAGAAATTTTATCTGCAAGATCCTGAATCGGTGCTCTTGATCCCTGAGCATCTTGGGTTATTTTAATAATCTGAGCTAAAAGCGTTTCCCTCCCAACCTTTGTTGCAATACACTTAAAAGCTCCTTGTTTATTTAGCGTAGCTCCAAAAATAAAATCTCCAATTTTTCTATCTACAAAAACAGACTCACCTGTTATCATTGATTCATCAATAGTTGATTGTCCCTCAATAATTTTTCCATCAACAGGAATTTTCATCCCGGGTTTCACCACCACCACATCACCGATTTGAACCTCTTCAATAGGAACTTCTATTTCTTTACCATTCTTCCAAAGCAATGCGGTTTTTGCCTGTAAATCAAGTAATTTCTCTATCGCTTCCCCTGTATGACGTTTCGATCGAAGTTCAAGATACTTACCGAAAATAACAAAGCCAATAACAACTATGGTTACATCAAAATAGGTATATTCAGGAAGCTTGAAAAAAATTTTAGCCTGAGGAAATAGAGTTATGATCATACTGTATATATAGGCAGTCATTGTTCCTATACCTACCAGAGTATCCATATTCGCAACTCGATAACGAACAAATCTTATAACTCCTTGTATAAAAGGTTGTCCTATCCAAAATAAAACAATAGTGGAGACAATCATCCCCATACTATTAAACAGTTCCATTGAAAAGGGAATATTGGGAATAAAAGAAAATAATTTTGCCCCAATATCCCAAATCATAAAAACAAATACCAGAATCGTAATAGGAAAAACGAATTGGACTTTTTCTTGCATCTCTAAAAGATTCTTTAATCCCTCATTTTTTGATGTTTTTTTATTCTTTTCTTTATCATATTGTTGATTCTCTTCGTATTCTTCAAAACGATATCCTATTTTTTCAATTTCTTCATTCATTTCATCAATTGAGATTTTTTTAGGATCAAATATAATCTTTGCTTTTTCCGTAACAAAATTAATTTCTATCCCTTCTACACCAGAAAGTTTCTTTATTTTTTTTGAAATAATAGCAGAGCAACTTGCGCAGTGCATTCCTTTTACTTGTATGTTCTTTTGTGTCATAGTGATATGTCAAAAAAATTAAATGCTATACCACTCTTTTCTCCAATCCTTGAAAATTTTAAGTGTCGTAGAAAGAAATACATCAACAACATCCGCATTATTTAATATTTCTGTTCTGCTTGATTTTTTCTTTACATCACTTGTCATAATAAAACCCGCTTCATGATGAGCGATGAGTGCATTAAGAAATCTTAAATCAAATTTTTCATCATACGTTCCCAAGTTTGAAACAACTGGATCGCGGACCGTTTTCTTATCGCCATACCATTGTTTTTTCCATTCATACAACTCTGCTATAGCGAGAGGTTCATCTGTAAGAACTTTTCCTGCTAACTCTTTCATTTCTTTTCGCTCTGTATATTTTAATGCTTGATTAGCCAAAAGCATCGCACCCCGATGATGCTCAATCATGGCATTTATATATCTCAAATCAAGCCAATGATCTGCCATACCTAGATCCATACTTGTTTTATCATACTTATTGAACTGATATTCTGGAGTAAAATAGAAGCCTATGCTCATACCCAAAAAAAGAGAGACAACTACACAACCAAGAACAATATATATTGAAACTTTCATACTCTATTTTCTTTTTAATTGATACACTTTTAAAATTTCCGCCTTAGCTTTGGCCTCTTCTCCATTTTGCATTTGTCTTATTACACAACTTTCAAGATGACCTTCCATTAATTTATCCTCAACAGCTGTAAGACCCTGTTTTACAGCGGAAGTTTGCGTTATAACATCAATACAATACGTTCCTTTTTGGATCATATCTTGTAGACCCCTAATTTGTCCTTCAATAATCTTAAGTCGACGAATAAGTTTTTCTTTCTCTATAGTCATAAAAATATTTTAATGTACTGCGCATTATAATACCCCCCTGGGGGTATGTCAAATAGGCAAAGAAAATTTTAAAAATAAAGAATTTTTTGAAAGTATTCCTATTTTTCTTTTTTTACTATTTATATCTTCCTCTATGCCTGTGGACTTTTTTCAAAAAAATATATAACCTTTAACTATATATTTCTAAAAAAACTTCTATGCATTTTTTTACATCTCTCAAAAAAAGTTTTTATAATAAAGAATTTTATAAAGAAGTTCCTCACCAGTCTTTTCTTAAAAGTTTAGCTTTTTTTTCAAAATCTATAGCACTTCTTTCTGTGTTAGTTTCTCTCATACTTATATCAGTTTTTTCATATTTTCTTTTCAATGGAACCGTTGACCGATTTATGGAAGAATCTCAAAAAATTTACCCCGATGAACTAGTTTTATTCATAAACAAAGGAGAAGTATCTCTCAATCAAAACGAGCCCTATGAAATACCTTTTTCAAATCCACTTCCTCAAGGGGAACAAAAAAATCCTCTGAAAAATATAGCAGTAATCGACACCAAAAATACCCCTACGATAGAATTATTTCGGGAGTACCAGACACTCATGATTGTTGGAAAAAATTCCATTGCTATCTACGATGACGGTCTTACATTCGAAACTGTCGAAATACCTTCTGAAATACAAATAACTATAGACCGTTTCTTGGTAGAGGAGCTCTTCGAAAAAGTTACTCATTTTTTAAAGAAAATAGGATTTCTCATCTTTCTAGTAGCTACCCCTCTTTTACTATTTTTCTTTTTATTTTTTGGAACTCTTTTCTATTTGCTTTTTGCTACGCTCTTCATCTGGCTCGTGGTGAAAATAAAAAACCTTCCCTATACCTATATCCAATCATACAAAATAGGAATGTATTTAATCACACTTCCCGAAGTACTTTTTCTTTTCAATGGAAAATTTGGTTTGTATATACCATTTTTAAGAACAATCGCACTCATCGCCCTTGCGGTAATAAATCTTGAAAATAAAGATTTTTCCTTTCTCCCTGAAAAAACTAACGAGAACGAAGAAAATCTAAAAAATGAAACAGGTGTCCAACCAGAAAAAGCGTAAGAATCCTGGTAGCATTAACTATCATTTTATTTTTACAGAAATATCCACAGCTTAAATTAAAAGCTTTTTTATCACGAAAAGACTTGCTCCAAAATAAAAGCTTAATACAAAAAATTAATGTCCAACTATTCTTTTTTTTCTTGGAAGAAATTTACTCATTTCAAAATACTTTCTGTTTTAAAAAATAATTATTGAATTCAAGATCTTCTTGACAACCTCTTTACTTCACTCTATCATAATACCTATACCACAGGTAATGGTATTATAATTTATTTATATATATCTCCATATGAATCAAAAAGAAAAAATATCAATCGCTCTTAAAAAAGCGAAAACCAGTCTTGAGAAAATTCTTATTCTTATTGAAGCTGAAGATCCTGATTGTTTCTCTGTTATTCAGCAAAATCTTTCCGTCATAGGACTTCTTAGGTCTGTAAATCTCTTAATGTTAGAAAGTCATATGGAACGTTCCTCAAAAAAATTACCCAGCTCCCAAACAAAACAATTTAAAATTTTTCAAAAAGAACTCCTTAAAATTATCCAAACTGCACAGAATAAATAAGCAAGAATCTTCACTTTACTGATATGAAAAAATATTTTTTGATAATTCTTTTTTTAACTTTTCTTTTTATTATTGGAGTATATTTTTCTTCACAAAAAGATGTTTTGGGAGCTATTCCTTTAGATCCCCAACCAGTACGAACAAGTACGGTGATTTCAAATTCTTTTCAACCAACAGAAAAATTTTCTGGAACTCTACAAGGCGCTCAACAAGTAGATATTGTTCCAAAAATAAATGGCTATGTACTTTCACTCAAAAAAGAACCTGGTGATGATGTAATCGCCGGAGAAGTTCTTGCTATTTTGGAAGGAGATGAATTTACTACTGAAAATAAAAATGCTTCAAATTTTCTTAATACCACCAAAACATCTTTCGAAGAAACGAAAAGATATTTTAACCAAAAAGTGGATGAAGCTGAAGCAAATCTCAAGAAAGTAAAAAATGATCGGGATAAGGGAAATGCAACGAGTAAGGATGTTCTTGTAGCAGAAGAATTGATAAATAGTGCCGAAAAACTTCGTGATTCTGAAATAGCTAGAGCTGAAGTTAGTGTTATTTCTGCACAAGGAAATTCTAATCTTGCAGAAGTTATGTCTGAAAATCTTTTTATTAAAGCTCCTTTTTCTGGAGTTATTATGGAAAAATTAGTATCTGTTGGATCGTTCACTTCTCCAAACACACCCCTTTATACAATAACCTCCCCCTCCCATATCGAGATAAGCGTTTCTGTTCCAGCTCGTATTGTAAACCAACTTTCAAAAGGATCTTCCGTTTCTATAGTTCCAGAAAATTCAAAAGACCATTTTCAAGGAATAGTTTCTTCTGTCTCCCCCACTATTCGAAAAAATACAGGAGAATCCCTTGTTCGTATTCAAATCAAAGAAAATATAAATTCTTCTTCTTTCCTCATTGGTCAATACGCTGAAGTATATTTCCCTCTCGAGCCAAAACGGGATGCTATTCTTATTCCCGAATCCGCAATAATTCATCAATATGATGATATGTTCGTTTTTATCTCTGAAGATGGGAAATCAAAAAAAAGATCTGTTATTTTAGGAGCGAATATGGGAGATAAAAGAGAAATTATTTCAGGTCTTTATCCTGGCGATCTTTTAATAATTGAAGGTATGCATGCTCTGTCTGAAAATATGAGTATCAAAGAAGGTCTATGAACAATAAAGAAGAAAAAGTGAATTTAAATGAAAATTCTCTCAGTTTAGCGGGAAAACTTACCCAAATATTTCTCAAAAATGGAAAGATATCCGCTCTTACGTTACTCATATTAGCACTCTGGGGAGGTCTTTCGTTTTTTCTCATGCCCAAACAATATAATCCGGAAATTGTCGCTCCGGCTTTTACCATTATTACAGATTTTCCTGGGTTCTCAGCACAAGAAACGCATAAACTTCTTACTCGTCATATAGAAGACTCTCTTGCGAATCTTCCAAATTTGGAAACTATTTCTTCTCAATCTTTTGCTGGTGGAAAAAGCATTGTTTTAGTACAATTTATTGTCGGATCTTCCCAAGAAGAGGCTATTCTCAAACTCTCACAGAAATTAAAGGATACACAAATCTCTCGTCCGCTTGGCGCTTCAGAACCTTATATTGAAGTTATTGATCCAGAAAATGTTCCCATCTTAGATATCGGACTTTCTTCTACAACTCTTTCAGAAACATCTCTTCGAAAAATTGCTATAGAAATTTCTGATGAGCTCAAACATACTCCGGGAATATCTAAAACGGAAATTAAGGGTGGTTATGTAAACCAATTACAAATTGAACTTAATGGTTCAGCGCTCGCTTCAAAAAATATCTCACTCACTCAAGTACTCAACACACTCAGTCAAGCGAATGGGTCATTTGCTATCAGTGCTATTGAGTCTGGAGAAAAGAATTCTATTGTTAGTATTTCTAGTTCTATTAGAGGGATAGAAGATCTTTCTAAAATTATCTTAAAAACAGAAAATAATACCTTTCTCCGTCTCGAAGATGTTGCTGATATCTCCTACAATCCTGGAGAAATAACTCATTTTGTACATCTTTCAGAGAAAGATAAAGCAAGTGTTCCAGTGGTGCACATAGCTCTTTCAAAAGGTAAGGGTGAAAATGCCACAACCGTTTCTCAAAATACTCTCACGCGATTAGAAGAACTCAAAGAAAACATAATTTCTAAAGATGTTAATGTTTTTGTATTACGTGACGAAGGTCATACTGCAAGTGAAGAAATTTTCAAACTTAGTTTTGATCTTATTAAGTCAATTATTATTGTTGCTGTTCTTCTTTTTCTTTTCTTAGGATTTCGCAATGCACTCATAACCTCCATTTCTATACCCTTAGTACTTTTGGTTGTTTTTGGAATTGGTCTTCTCGCTGGACAAACTATAAATCGAATAACTCTTTTCGCTCTTATCCTTTCCTTAGGACTCCTTGTTGATGATGCTATTGTCGTCATGGAAAATATTGCTCGCTATTTCCGTTTATACCCAAAGGAAAATAAAATTAAACTTATCGTGCGGGCTGTAAACGAAGTTGGGGGTGCTCTTACACTTTCTACTGTAACAATGGCACTTGCTTTTTTTCCAATGGCTTTTGTAACCGGAATGATGGGGCCTTACATGGGACCCATACCTTTCTTTGTTCCTGTCGCACTCTTTGCCTCACTACTACTTTCAGTCACACTTAATCCATTCTTAGCATTAATACTTCTTCCAAAAACAGAAAATCCTGAAACAAAAAAAGTAACCCTATTTTCAAAGCTATTAGAAAAAATTGAATTATTTTATGTAAGGACACTTTCTCATCTCTTACAAAATACAAAAAAACAAAAAATTACTCTCGGCCTCACATTACTATTTCTTATTGCCGTTCTCATCCTTCCCTTTACATCATTACTCCCTTTTCGAATGCTTCCTAAAGCCGACAAAGAACAGTTTTATATTTATCTCGATCTTCCGGATGAAACAACTATCAATATTACCCAAAAAACAACACAAGCTCTTGAGGAATCCCTTTTAAAAGAATCAGAAATTCTCTCTGTAGAAAGCTTTATTGGAACATCTCAAGTTATTGATTTTAATGGTCTCTTTAAAGGAAGTTCTGGACGAATTTATGAAAATCAAGCAACGCTCAAAATAAATCTTACCCCTCCCCATACAAGAAAAGATACATCTGAAACAATTGCCTTTCGTATTCGAAATAATTTTAATCCTTTAAAAAAGGAATATCCAAATGCCACACTTCGTATCATCGAGGATCCTCCGGGACCACCAGTTCTTTCTACTTTCCTTTTAAAAATAAAAGGTGAAGATGATACCATTCGAGAAGCTATCGCAAGGGATCTATTTGGAAAAATTACCCAAATTGATGGCATTGTGGATCAAGACACTTCCATTCCTGAACGGGGTATTTATAACACGTATCGCATCCAGTATGAAAAAGCACAATTACTTGGCATTAATCCAAAAGATATAACACAAGCCCTTCAAGTAGCATTTTCTGGTTCTTCTATAGGGTTTTATCATGAAACGGATCAAGATATTTTCAAAAAAGCAGAACAAGAAAATATCATAATTAGATTTGCCGAAGAATATAGAAATGAGAATCAAGATCTTAACCTTATAAAACTTCAAAGTAAATCTGGGGAAATCATTTCTCTCACCGAAGTTCTAGAAAAAACAAATGAACCCCTGGAAAAAACTATTCTTTCTGATGATCGTATAAAAACCACTTTTATTTCTGCTGAAATGGGAGATCGAAGCATTGTTTATGCAGTTCTTGACCTCTTTCCAGAACTTCTTCACTATGAACTTCCCACTAAAAATGGAAAGGTTATTTCATGGTCACCACTTCAAGTAACATATGAAGATCAAATTACCCATAAACAGTATCAAATTGAAATAGATGGGGAATGGAAGTTAACCATACAAGTCTTTCGTGATCTTGGTATTGTTATGGGTCTCGTCTTATTTCTTATTTTCTTTGTCCTAGCAACACGAACACAATCGCTCCTTATACCCATTCTTATTATGACAAGTATACCTCTCGGACTTCTTGGAATACTTCCGGGATTTGCTTTTCTTCATTTCTTTAAAGGAACGTATTTCAACGCCACTTCTATGATCGGTGTTATTGCACTGTCAGGTCTTTCAGTAAAAAATGCCATCATATTCCTTGAATATCTTGAACCTATGAAGCATGCTGGAAAAACCTTACAAGAAGCCCTTGTAGAAACTGGGCGTATTCGTTTACTTCCCATTTTACTCACCTCTCTCACGGCAATATTCGGATCTTTTACCATTGTAAGTGATCCTGTTTGGGAAGGTTTGGCTTGGGCACTTATTTTTGGACTCTCTGCATCAACATTTCTCACTCTTATCATTTTTCCTCTTCTCTATTTTATCTTTCAAAGAAAATATTGGAAATAATAATTCATCTTACTGAAAAAATATATGTCTCAGAAAAAAATCTACCACCTTGATACATCAAAATGGGAAATTGAACGTTTAGTCTTTCTTCTCGCAGGAATATTTATTGTTATATTTTCCCTTTTAGGATTTTTTGTACATCCCCATTATCATTATGGAGCTTTGTTTGTAGGTGGTATGCTTATATTTTTCTCTCTCACTGGCTATTGTCCCCTAGCAATACTTCTTGCTAAAAAAATAAATAAGTTTTAAATGTTTTCACACTCTCAATAGAGTAAAAACATAAAACTTTAAGTCTTTCTTAGTGTTCAAATATCCCTTAAAAAGTATAGCATTACGCACGTCTACACGTTTTTATTCAAAGAAATTTTCCAAAAAACCTCAAAATTATATCTGAAAATCTTTCTCTATTGTAAAGTTATCTTCCAACGATGTAGTGCTTGAGAATTTCTTTGTGAACTACCTATGTTAGTAGTGCTTGTTTTAAATTTCGCACAGTACGCATAGAAAGATCCATTTACTCTATGATTTTGAGAAGCATCCTCACTCACTACATTTCAAAAAAGTATTTTAAAAAAATTACATCAAGACTGTCCCCATTTTGCTGAAAGTAATTTTATGATTCTAAATTCATTTTCTAACCTTCTATTTCTACTTGAAAGCCCCCATAAGCCATTCGTTTCATATCAAAAGGCATTGCTATATCTTTATTTCCTTCCATCTGTTTACTCATTTCCTCCATCACCTTAGCGTTAACTTCGTCTCGATGTTTTTTAGATTTAAAAACTATAAATGAAAACCAAACCATCTCATCACTTTTTGCTCCAGTCATCTCAGTAAATGCGCGAGCTTTTTCATCTCCCTCTTCCTGTGAAATAAGATCTTCCCCCCGACATTCATAATATGAAAGAGCGCCAAATTTCATCCACATATCACGGCCACCCTCTGCCATTTTCTTGTATTCCTCAGATTTATCTTTTGAAACTACAAGCACGAATCCGTCTACATACTTTTCCATATTTTTATATATTTAAAATTACAAGATTAATACAATCAAACAGAATATTTTATAACACAAAAAATTATACAAAATACTTGTATGTAAGCTCTATTTATTCCAAGAATTGGGCACGACGAAATCTCTTTGCGGAACCGTAAAAACTCAAGGTAACCCCTTTTAGAACTATGAAATAGCATGAAATGCCTCAATATTTATGAAAATTTCTCCATTTCACCTAGGCAAGCTTCGGAATAGATGGGCGTGCCTCAAATACTATTAGCAACAAATCTAACATCACACCATTCATGACTCAGTACCAGCTTTGGCTACAATGAGGATTTCTATTTATATACTTTTATTGAATTTTATTGAATGTTGCCGTCACATTTTTCGGAGCATTCATTTGAAACGCACATGAATACAAACCAGAACAATTCCCACTCCAACCCGCAAAGACACTACCTGCCGCAGGGATTACTTTCAAAGAAACAGCGGTTTGATTCGTGTAGGATTTAGTGCAAGCCGAACCACAGTCAATACCAGCAGGATATGATGTTACTGTTCCTGACCCAGTACCAGCTTTAGATACGGTGAGTGTTTGTGTGGTTCCTGTAATAAAATTCGCTGTCACATTTCTTGCAAAATCCATTGAAACCGTACACTTGTACGAATAAGCAGAAAGACAAGGTCCACCACTCCAACTACCAAAGCTATTTCCCTGTGCAGGGACCGCTGTCAGAATAACTTTGATTCCTTTCTCATAATCTTTAGAACAGGTGGCACCACAATTAATACCAGCAGGTTCTGATGTTACCGTTCCTGAGCCGGTTTTGGATACTTTGAGGGTTTCTGTTTGTATTTTTGTATTAAATCTCGCCGTTACTTTTTTTCCAGCGTCCATCAAAACTCTACACGTACCCGTACCGGAACAAGCACCACCCCAACCCGCAAAGGTACTGCCCTGAGCAGGTGTTACTGTTAAAGTAACTCTGGTACCGTTCGCATAGGCCTTAGAACAGGTTGTGCCACAATTAATTCCCGAAGGATTTGATATTATCTTTCCCGCTCCAGCACCCACCTTGGCCACGATAAGAGTTTTAAGTGCAACTTCAGCAGTATCTGAAGATAGTAGATCAACATCTTCGGCATCTGAAGATAGTAAATCAACATCTGTAGCATCTGAAGGTGGCAAATCGATATTTGCAGCATCTGAAAATGGTAAGTCCATAGAGATTCTTGAGAAGCTCTCCGTTGTTGCTTTTTTTTGAATAAGAAGAATACTTCCAAGAAAAAAGCTTATGACAAGAAGAAGAGAAATGATTTGTATTTTAGAATCTTTTTTTTTTTTTTTTTTTTTTTTTTGAAAACATAGTTGTATGTTTTTTTAAGTTATAGTAGTAATGATACTCTTTTATTTAGGATGGTCAAGACTTTATAATTTTTCTCTATTGTAAAGTAATTTTCCAACGATGCAAATTTTGTTGATTTTTAGAACCACAAACACCCACTACACCTGAATAAAATTTCATACAATAGACATAAAATTCAGATCCCACGGAATGATTCGCTGTTCCTTGAGTACTTGCAATAGAACAATACTGATAACCACCATTAGTTCCTTGTTGACTTGCGGGTTCATCAGCAATTTTAGCTGATTGTTTCCAACTTACGCCATCAGTAGATTCATAAAGATTGACATTTGTATTACCACCAGAATATGAAAGTTTAGTTGTAACCATGTAATATTTGTTTTTCACTGTGCTGTACACCATCTGAGTATGGGAAATTCCTTGAAGTCCTAATTGGCTACTTAATCCACCCAAACCCGGTTGCGTCCATGTGCCATTATAATATTTTTTCCATATATTCGATCCGACATGCCCTGCTCTAGCTGAAGATATAACACTACTTAAATTTGCTCTTGCCACTGCAATAAAACCTGGGTAGTCATGAAAATATACATATAAATACCCATCTTTTACTATATAAGGAGCTCCTTGAATATTATCACCACTAACATCATTGTTACGAGATACTATTCGACCTAAATATTTCCAGGTATTTCCACTATCATTCGACCACGCTAAACCAATCCGAGTTAAACCAACTCCAGGAGTAAAGGTGCCTACATTTTCTTCATGCACTATTCCCAAAAGTTCAGCACCTTGAATTTGATACACACCCATCAACCATAAATTCACAACATCCGTCAAACTCGGATTGAATGTTGTGAAAAGGTTAGCTCCTACCGAAGTTGCGTTAGTACAAAAATAGCTAGAATTTCTCTGACACGTATCTTTAAACCAGGTTGGTGTCGCATAAGGATTATCCAAAGATCCCTTAAGTTGAGCATGTTTTATACCTCCAGAACAAACAAAATTTGATGCATACCAATAGATACCCCCAGGAACCATAACAAGTGGAGCATCAAGTTGTGTATTATAAAGTATGCCTTGCATTACGGAAGAATTATTCGAAACAATGGTAGCCGGAGAGACGGTGATAGAGCCTCCCGTGTTCGAACCCTTAAACGTAGCCGTTACATTACGAGCTCGTGTAAGAGATACAGAACACGTCTTACTTGCTCCTCTACAGTCTCCTGCCCATCCTTCAAAAGTATTTCCGCTTTGAGGTGAAGCTGTGAGTGTAACCTTTGTATTTTGAGGTAATGTTTTTGAACATGTTGTACCACAATTAATTCCAGAAGGATTTGATACTATTGTTCCTGCTCCAGTACCAGCTTTTGCTACAGTAAGAGTTTGTTGTCCCGTCACGCCTCCCTTAGCCTCCAGTGAAATTTGATCGAGGTCAAGATATGTCTGAACTGAAGTATAGGGCTTTGCAAGAAGATAAAATGAAATTGTTCGTGTATTCGGATGAAGTTTGAACCAATGACTTCCTGCATTGGCTGTGTATTCATGCCATGCCCATGAAGGAGTTCTCATTGCAGGTCCAGTCGGACTTTGAATTTCATTTCCATTCGCATCCTGTTCTTTAATACCAAAAATAATTAGGTCTATACCGCTACTACGGACGAAACCATTAACTCGTATCTCTGTAGCTCCTTGCGTGTTTATGCGTTCTGAATTTGTAATCCACATCCACGCACCGTCTTTTCCGATTGCATTCATTGCACGCAAATAGTAAGAACCATTCTTAGAACCCGTACTACTCATTGGGGCTTGCATACTCGCCAAGGTGAGACCGGAAATTCCAGCCTGTCCACCAGAATCCCAATCCTTAGGCTTACCATTTACAACTCGCTCCATATCACCATTTGAAAGTTTTATTGTTGGAGTAGCAGCATCTGAAAATGGTAAATCAAAAGAAATTCCTGAGAAGATATTCGATGTTGTTGTTTTTTGAATAAGAAGAATACTTCCAAGAAAAAAGCTTATGACAAGAAGAAGAGAAATGATTTGTATTTTAGAATCTTTTTTTTGTTTTTTTTTGTTTTTTTTGAAAACATAGTTGTGTGTTTTTTAGGTTATAGTAGTAATGATACTCTATGAATTCTTAGAACGCAATGTAAGTATAAACGTCTAAGCAAAAATTTTGATTCATGTTTATCTTGGAACTAAAAACAAAAATATTTAAAATAAAAAATTCTTTTTCAAAATAAAAATAGTGAAATCTATAGCAGACTTTCCTATTTATTTCATCGTCACTTTCAATCTTTCATTAAACATCTCCCGTCATAGTAATACCTTGATTTATAAATGAGTTCAAAGAAAAAAGAGCTCGTCAAGCTCTTTTATTTAAAATCATTTCTTTTTATTTATCAAACCACATTGGGTATTCCTCTTCTTCATAAGCAGGCCTACTTGGAAGATAACTACACACAAAGCAAGCTACAAATAAATACCATTTCTTATTGAAAGGGCTTTGCGCAAGCCAATAGCAATCATCATCGTACGTATTATATGGCCGATAAGAAAACTCTATAGACTCAGCTCCTCTTATAAGATCTTCTTCAGTGATATCTTCAGGAGCACTGAGTTGACAAATAGAAGCTATCATTCTTTTTTTATCAGGAAGTCCTGGCCAGAGTTTATCTAGTATCTCCAGTACATCTTGTCTACTCTGAAAAAGTGTTGAGTTATGAATAAGTGTTGTCACGTCAACCTCCAGATGATTTTCATTTAGCCTATCATTAAGAACCAATTCAATCCTAATATACCCTTCATTTAACGTCAATTCATGTACTATTGCGTAGCCAAGGTTACATTTTAAGGATTGTTGTAAATGATGTCACCTCTTACTGTTACCTTAGTAACATTACAGCAAAAAAATTTAGAGTACGATACATTGACTAGCACAACTTCTATGCTAAAATCTGAAAAGGTTCAGTAATCGAGATAGGTAAAATGAGTAGGAAACGAGAACAAATGCTCAATCATTATGAAAGCGTTGTGGTGTCAGGAATGATGAAAGATGCACTTGAAACAAGTGTTGAAATAATAGTCTCACAAGACATGCCAAAAAAGACAAAAATGAAATGGTATAAAAAACTTCTGAAAAAAGTAGGAACGAAATTCGCCACTATTAGGAAGTAATAAATAAGTACCCTCAAGATTTCTAAAAGCGATTTGGTATAGCATACCACGTCGCTTTTCTTATTATATTAGAGTAAGTTTCTCATATCCATTTTTATCATTATCTATTTTTAATTAGTCCTCGAAGTAAAATAAAACAAGTGTTTTCGCGACTTTTTTCTATTTGAAAACCATTTTCAAAGAAAAAATAAAAAAGACGTCCTTCAAGGACGTCGTTTTATTTGTGGCTCCGCCTGCTGAACACTATTAGAACCTCTGTACAGGAGGATAAAACCTCAAAGTTCTACTATTTCAGATTGAAGGTATGTAGAGTTTATTACACCCCACTTTTCACTATATGTCCTTAAAAAGCAAAAACCCACCGAAGCAGGTTTCTGCAGGTAGGGGTTTAAGTCTAACTAATTTTTTCGCCGACGAAAACAAGGAAGGTACCGATATTTCCACTTCCGAATTGGATACCCAGCCAGATACATGCCAAAAACCCAAAATGAAGCGCATACGAAGAGAGTCGATATCCATTCCAGTGTTGCCCGAAGCCCCACCTACCCATGAGTTCATTCACCACAAGAACTCCCAGAAGGATGAAAAAACTCCATACCGATGCCGACGCCGGATAAGCAAGCCCGAGAATAGTTCCGACCAATAATCCAATTGTATATCGAGAAAAGAACGTACGCATGGTAACTCCTCCATAAGAGTTTATAGGCTCGCAATTACAGTAACGCCATTGTCTTGCCATGTCAATTTTCACCGCGTGTGCTTTGTAGATAATCATGTTCGAATCCTATCCCGGGTAACAAAAAACAAGGCTTTTTACAGCCTCGTTTTTTGTTGGCTCCGGCGGCAGGATTTACCCTAAAGGACATAAACTTCGACTCCTGTCACTGAAAATAGATGTAAAAAGATTTCACGAAACGCTCATACTAAATATAAGTCATCCCTAGTATCGGGAGACATAATTAAAAAGAGTTAGCACGACTCTTTTTCTTTTACTTATTCTTCCTTTCTACATGGAAACCTGCTGAATAGAATCGATAGGGAACTCTTTTCCAGACAACCAGTCTTGAATAAGTTGGTATGCCCTTAATGAAGCGAACTCTTCTTTTCCAATCTTTCCCACATTTTCCCTCGTGAACCAACAAGTGTCTTCAATCGCCTCACCTCTCGACTGTTGATCTTTTTCCAACGCCAGAGCAATGATATCAGAATTAGCTCGAGCCAAGAAATTAAATTGCGCCCTAATCTTACCTTGCTCTTCAGCAACATACGTCCCCAAAGAAGATAGGAGCTTCACGTTTGCAGAAGCCTCCTCCATACATTCTCTTATTGCTGCTTGCATAATGGTCTCCCCCCCTTGGTAGGACCCTTTAACAATATTCCAAAGAGAGATTGAGTTCTTTTCCAACTTTTCTTTAATAAGGAGAATGTCCCCCCGCTCGTTTATTACTATAATTCCAACTTTTATTTGAATGTCCACATCTTTAAGGTTAGAAATTGATATCCTCTGTCTATTAAAAAAATTTTCTTATTGTACGTGGTTTTTTGTGAGAATTATATTATCTCTTGCATCTCTATCGTCTCCAATTCTAATTTCCAGTTCCCATCCCATTTTTTGATACCAAAAAAAATCTTGGGTAAGCGATTTTTTTTAAGAGCTCCGCGGACTGGGACGCCATTAGAACCTGCTTGATGATCACGTAGTTGCCATACTGTGCTATTCAACATTCTTTATTTCCATGTCAGCAATTATACTCTCTAGTGATTTTATGAGACTATCATTGAGAGAAGAATCGTAGTTGCTATAACTAAATATGTAGTTATACTTTTTTCCAATAACTTCGTAATGTGTTACTTGGATCATTCCGTAGTCATCATAAACTATCATATTTTTATCTCCGATAGTTTTTTTCCGAGGATTAGGATTTGGGTAAACATCTTTCTGTTCAGCAGTAATTATATCTTCCGCTGGTCTATATTTTGATATTATTAGGCCGAACTCCCTTCCCACCGGCGCCGTCGGCTTGCTAAATTCAATCGAAATGTCGCCGGAAGAGTGCGTAAATTCAATATATGGTTTTACTTTACAATCTTCATTCCCCCAGTTTGGATTAAATGGAATATCAAAAGAAATTCCTTTTTCAGTATTCGAATATTTGACTGTCGTTGTCGGAGCATCGATATTAAAGTCTTCCCTAAATTCATATTGATTCTCGGTTCCATCAGCTTCTTTTTTATAGCATCCTGTTCCCGAATATCGGTCTGGAAAATGAATGTCATATTTCAAACTTTTATCCTGTTGTGTAAGAGGTAGATTTTCTTCTTTTGCTTGATTTTGCATTATTGGTGTTTGTGTTCTTTTCGCAAACAACCAGCCGATAGTTCCTGCCGTAATTGCCACAATCACAATAATAATTGTTATCACAGCGATGTTGCCTTTTTTATTTTGTTTCACTTTTTTGAATGTTATTTTTATAATTTTATTTTATCACAAAAAGTTCTACTATCCTACCTACTCAGGCATAAAAAATAGTTTTGAATAAGCCCTTAAAAAATATTGGCTCCGATGTCTGGAGGAAGTTAAAACTAATTTCAAAAACTAAGCAAAAAGCCAATAGATAAAAGTAACTAAACCAGCTACAGAAGAAAGTAAGCTAATTGCTCGCACAAAAACATTATCCAGTAATTTTATTTTTTCACTCTTAATAAAAATTTTAGCTCTTTCAAGATTAAGAAAGCTTCCTCCCATATTGATTATTTGGGAATCTGTTTCAATATCACTAATAATTGCGGTTGATCCTTCATCATTCTTTATCCCAACGCCACTCATTTTAACGCCATGAATATTAACATTAACACTACCTCCATATAAATTACAACCATTGCCTTTTATTTCGATGCCTTTTTTGTCACCATCACATCCTCCCCACATTTCAATTTGTGGAATATTATTCATAGAAATTTATTTTAGTAAGATTATTAAATAATCAAAATAAATATAATAGCATAAAATAGCCTTAAAAAGCTCTTTTTACATGTGCTCCGGGAGTCGGTATACTTCACTAAAGTTTCGTAATACCATTACGACCCCCTAAAAAATCTTTCGCCAAAGCTACAGAAATAAGTCGTTTATACGCAAAGGCCTTACCTAAACCCGTTTTGAGATAGAGTTCAAAATCTCTTACTTCTTTCTCTGTAGAAAATACTCCATACCAAACAATCTTCCACGGTAGATGTGGCTTTGTTGATTTTACTTTTCCTGTATTGTGCGAAATTATTCTTTCTTTGAGATTATTTGTTGAGCCAAAATAAAAAATATGAGATTTTGAACTCAAGAGGATATAGGTGTAGTGTGCATAGCATAGTTTAAGACCAATAGTTACATAAATAGTTTACCATTGTGGCATGCCATTCTGTAGCCTTGGCGAAAGATGGCTCCACGAGTTGAAAATGATACGAACCCATTAGGCATAAAATGCTATAATTGATAATATAATTATTAACCCT